>CAIYZD010000275.1 GCA_903930585.1 uncultured Geobacteraceae bacterium
ACTCCGCATTGTCGAACAACTTATCGTCGCCCCAAGAAGGGACAGGGAATTTGGTCCTGAGAGATTTAACCGCCAATTAATATATATTAGGCACTCACATGAGGAGGGAATAACTATGCAAGACGAACATATCCATAAAGCATTTGACAATGATTTAAATAAGTTACGGCAAAATATTCTTATAATGGGCGGTAAAGTTGAACTGATGATATCAGATTCTATTAAAGCTTTTACATGCCGTAAATCTGATCTGGCACAAAAAGTTATTTCCATGGACCATGAAGTGAATTATCTCGAAGTTATGATTGATGAACACTGCCTGGAATTGCTGGCTATGCGGCAGCCTGTTGGCAAGGATTTAAGATATATCACTCTTGCTCTCAAAATCGTGACCGACTTGGAGCGGATTGGCGACAAATGCGCCAACATCGCCAAACGCGCCTGCAAGCTAAATGGTGAACCCCCATTGGATATTAATGTAGATATTCCCGGGTTGGCCCATTATGCTTCAGGTATGCTGAATGAGGCGCTGGATTCTTATGTGCGGCTGGACGCGGATTTAGCTGTAAAAGTTTGTGCCAATGATAGTTCTGTAAATAAAATTAACAATCATATTCAGGAGGTACTATTGAACACTATGTTGGAGGATTCAAATGCAATAAAACGTCTGTTATCGATTCAATATATAGCAAAATCACTGGAGCGAATTGCCGACCATGCAACCAACATTGCAGAAATGGTTATATTCATGGTCAAGGGCAAGGACATTAGGCATTTGAAAGTGCCTGATGGCATTTCATCCATATAGGCTTTTTCATATTTTGGGAAGCATAGACAAAAATAGGCGTGCCAAAACCTCAACATTAATGTTAACTATAGCAAAAGTTAGCATTCAGAATATAGCCGCAATGCCTTTTCGGATGGGTCCCGCAGGTGATTTTTGTTTATTGAGGTAGAGTGTACCATGCGCGCGGATGTCTTTCTACGGATTTTTTCAATTCCTGACGCGGATGTTTGCAGTTCGCCACATCTACGCAACCTCTTTCATGTAATCTTACCGCGTAGATGGCAGCGCCTGATGTCAGTTTATGGTACTGCCACCGCATCTATGATCGTGCTCCAGATATCTCACTCGCAGCCAACACCTCATCTATTTTGATCGATCAAATCGAAAGAATTTCTTCAACAAATTATCCCCTCTGTCCTACTAAGACAAAGTGACTAAACTATATGAAATAATTGCATTTAAACTCTTTTTTAAACGCGTTTTTTGTTGACAAAAAACTGAGTGTGCGCAGAATATAGATAAAGTTCTACAGAGACGACATAGACCAGATAGCCATTGAGAGGAGGGGATCGAGACATGACAATAAAATTCCGTTATTTCTTTGTTAAGAACAATAATGCTCTCATATTCCTATCATTCGGTTACGTCGCCCTTTTAATATTTATGCTCAAAATGATCGGGCTTGGAGCGACGTCAACGTTTTTCCTTTTCCTTGCAATTTGCTCCTTGCCTACCTTAATTGCTCAGTCCCTGTTCAAAACGCTCCGAAAAACGTTTCGCTATGGCACTCTCTTTTTCCTCCCGCATTTCGGAATAACAGTACAGACGGACTTCGCTGCCATCATCGGAGAGCACCCTCTGAATATTAATGGTCTCTTCCGATGCGGTGGTAGTTTCGATCGCTTGATTCTCATAGAGGACATTTTCCTAACGACGAAGCCATGTTCAAACTGCTCTACCTGGCTCTGAGGAACGTCGCCAAAAAGTGGACAATGCCTATCAGAGACTGGAAGTCAGCACTGAATCAATTCAGCATCATATTTGAAGACAGGTGAACAATGTTATTATCTTGACTTTATGTAGGTAGCATCTTACTGTAATTAACATATAGATGTAAATAATTGCTATTTGTCGCAAGCACTAGGAGGTGCCCCATGTTGCCAATTATATTTTGGTCTGTAGCCTCATTGGCGTTGCTGGTTTCCTGGTGGAGAGATCCCGATCGGACAGTAAAAGCGATTCAAGTTTGTGGACGTTCACTAAAAGGACTGGTGCCTGGCGTGCTGGGCATGATTGCCTTGGTCGGTCTGGTGCTTGCTCTAGTCCCTCAGGAAGCATTGACCAAACTGTTCACTACCAAGGGGGTTATTGGCTTTGCCACAATCTCGCTGGTAGGCTCGATCTTCACCATGCCCGCACCAATCGCCTTCCCCTTGGCTGGTTCACTGCTTAGAGTAGGCGCTGCTCCTGCCGTTCTGGCTACTTTTATCACCACGCTGACGATGGTTGGCATTGTGTCAGCACCGGTGGAAATATCTTATTTCGGTTTGCGGTTCACTCTTCTCCGCCAAACTCTGAGCTTTATCGCAGCTATCGTAATCGGACTACTTATGGGGGTGTTTCTGTGATAGTTAGGAACCTAAAAAAATACATGATGTTTTTCTCCGTCATAGCCGTCAACCTGATATTACTCCTCTGGAGTCCTTCACTTGTAGAAGTTTCGGTCACAAAATCGTTAAATTTTCTGAAAGAGGTTCTGCTGATTCTACCGCCGGTGATGGTGCTGATGGGGTTGCTGGATGTTTGGGTGCCTCGTCAGATGGTGGAAGCCCATTTGGGACATGATGCCGGACTACGCGGTGCGGGTTTTGCTATTCTCCTCGGGACCGCCGCAGCGGGACCTTTGTATGCGGCTTTCCCTATCGCGATCTCCTTGATGAATAAGGGAGCGCGAGTGGCGAACGTGGTGATATTCCTGGGGACCTGGGCAGCCATCAAGATTCCGATGATTATCATGGAAAGTAGCTTCATCGGTCTGCGCTTTGCATTATTACGTCTGATGTTCACCGTCCCTTGCGTGTTAGCGGCAGGATACCTAATAGAAGCAATATTGCCTGTGGATGTAGTTCTCGTAACGGCAGAGCAGGTTTGAAAGGGGAATATAACGATATGGCACCAAAGAGAAGACAGCAGTATCGGCATCTACCTGCGTTCGTACTGTTGACGCTGGCGGAGAACCCAGTCCATGGAAGTGCGATCCACAGCGCGCTAATTGATCGATTTGGGCTTTACAAACCGGACACCGGCGCTATCTACAGGTGTCTCCAGCAACTTGAGCAGGACGGTGAAGTTGATTCGGAATGGGACACCAGTGGGAAAGGACCAGCGAAAAAAAACTATCGCCTCACCTCGGCGGGATGGGAAAAACTGGAACAGTGGCGGCAGGATATTGAAATGCGGCTGGTTAACCTCCAATATTTTCTGGAAATGTACCACTCTCTCAAGGAGTTGCAGGTGGACAAAAAAACGTGAATATGATGTCATCAACCAATAATCATTGCGAAAGCATCTGAATACCCGAAATATCATTTACACAAAGCAATTGACAGGTTCACTTCCAAGTAACTTCAACGTAAGTGACTGAAATAATGTTGTTGCAGTTGTCTGTTGAGATTCTGTTTGTGAATACACCATATGCGCCGATCTTCTCTTTGACAGTTTTGAATTTACCTGTTACATCATCACTCACGTCTACCTGAACATAAAAAACCTTTTACAATTTTCCTACCCTGAGCACCAAGCCTTTCAATTCTTCATCAAAATAATCGACTTGTCCCTTGTCTACAGGCGGAATGTGTTTTTTGCTGTCGATGTTACGTTTGGTAAGTAACAGCTTTGGCATGATTGGCACCCCAGTTTTTTCTACCTACAGAGTCTATCCAGTCAATCTTAAAAATAAATAAAAAAGCTTGTAAACCATCAGGTCATGTTCCAGATCATCATCTCCAGTATATAAAATACGTTGTAATGTTAATATGTTATATAATAATATTTATAGATAGGTAGGCTATAGGTAGTAACGTGATTCATTTCAGCTAGTCGCATTGAGGCTGGTCCAGAATACAGGGTACGTCTCTAGGAACGGCAATGTGCTGTTTTGTACGGAGGCCACCGACATGATCCTTCGAGACACATTACCAAAGCTGTCGGGCTTCCTTATGTTAAAGCGGAGTCCCAGCCGAACCCGCTTTAAACGGGGCAGTTCGTGGGGTGGGCTTGGCACCACCTACGCCCGTTTCAAGCAATACTACCAAACCATTGGCAGTATGCAAAGGCAATAAAGCCGCCCCGATGATCTGGAGCGGCTCTGTTGACTCGTTAGAATAAAAGGGGTTCAACTTTTACAAGGTTTGTCACTCTTTTTCGAAATTAAGTTACGTTTTATGTTAATGCCATGTCCTACCTGACATTCAGTGGCATTCAAAAATCGCCAAAAAACACAAGAAAAGATACGGCTGCGTCTGTGCCCTCGGAAAATCGATTTTTATCGTATCTTGTGACGGCATAGGTTTTTCCATTGTAGATTGAGTTCGTGTTTTGACCCGTCATCTCGTCGAAGTTGACCCACCGTAGATTTATAACTTGCTGATATTAAGTTGTATGGTTGATCATCCTGATCGTGGTGCCGTACCCGAGATGTTCTTCCGTCGCTCCTGCCATTATCTCTTCGAGTTTGGTGCGGTAGCATTCTGGCGGATCTCCCTGCCACCTATCCAAAAATCGCAGCCAGGCATGGCGTGATATTTCAGCGTTGCGTAATGGCATATCAAAACATCCTGTACTTGTCTGACGGTGCCGTCTCCGCTAATAGCTCGGGGTTGTTCTTGGTGGCGAGTACCTTCTCCTTGAACTCTGCAAACGGCATTACTGTCATGCCTCCAAAAAAACGCGGGTCGTTGTAACTTAACAGGTAGATCCGCTTCGCTTCCTCTGCCGTTCTCAATCCGAGGAAAACTTTTTCTTCGTCCACCATGGTAAAGTCCGGAGCTTTCATGGTGTCACGATATAGACATTCGGCGCTCCTCGGTCCTGGCCGACAAAGCAGTCGTAGTGATCTCCGTCTACCCCTTGGCTGCCCTTTATATAACCGTATGGGAGATGCATGCGTGACATGCCTTCGCTGCCGTCGTGCGGGTTGCGCCACGGCTCCTTCCGGTTTCTATCGATAGCTGGAGCCCGTTGAATTCAATTCTTCCGTCGAGGGAACGGGCTTTTATCAGGTGCGTGAGTTGGCGGATATCATTCTGGCGGTGCGGCTTTTTGTATCCAGATGGTAAATTCGGCTTCTGGAGGATGTTATGGTAGCTCACGCTCAGTTGTTTGTTAACGGGAAATTGCAGGAATACAGGACGCTCTGTAACGCGCCCATGGGCGTCCGGGGCCAGCAGATTGTCGTTGCCGATCCTGCTCTCGTTACCTGCAAACGCTGCCTTGATCGGGTGACAAAAGCTGTCGGCAGAAATACTCGGGTTTAGTAATCGTCCACCTGAGTGGGATTTGTTGACGTCGTTCTCTGATTTTGCTATAGTTCCAATTGGAGCATGTGGATCGCCATCGGGGGTTTGCTGCATGTGCCGAACGGTTGGCCCGGTACCGACTGCTTCCAAATATTTGTTGAACTTGTCTCCTTCAAGATTCTTGAAATCAAAAACACTCAGGAACTTTTTCCCTTCTTGCTGCATCTCTTCCACTATTACACTGATCACCATCCCATCATCAAACCGGCCATATAACCCATACCGTTTATGGTCTTTGCTGTTGCTGTCGGGCGGCAGTACCTCTCGTGTGTCGTGCGGGTCTATTGCAAGACTGTTTTTGATAACCTCTATCGCCTTGGGCAGTAGTGCCATTCGTCGGGCATACTCTTCTTTACCTTTTGCAGCTGCATAAACTAAACTTCTTGACTCGAAAAAAACCTCTGTCCCGAACGCTGGAGCAATAACTGGTTTTCGATACACTTTTTCCACATAGTAGCGTTTGGCTTTGGTGATTATATCGTCCCATGTGTGTCCTGTTATGGTTGGGGCGTGCAGCGATGGTTGGCTAATCAATAGCTCTGCTATGTGCGCCCCCTTGCTTTTACCGCCACGTCCAACTGCAGCTTTCCCTTTTGGTCTTTTTAAAAATTCACTCCTATATCTGTTGTAATCATGGCTATTCCATGAAGTTCCCCGACGATTTGTGTGGTGCGCACCTTTGACGTGAACGCTCTTCCGCAGCAGATGCGTGAGCGGGAGGGACTTGGTGACCGGTGCCTGCCTTGCCTGCCACTCAGCGTATTCTCTGTCGGCCTCGGCTACTGTGGTGGCTGGTGGTTTAATCTGGCTCTTGCGTATAAGTAGCAGCATCGTGTTGTTCTCCATCATTTCATCTCTTTGGCTTGTAATGCCAAGATGGCAAATTCAATACCTGGGGGCTTTATGGTAATCGTTCACAACTTCTATATCCTTGAATCTGATGGTGCCGCCAATTACACCGTTTACTCCGGTCCTTCTGCAAAAAAAACTGTTCGTAAAAAATTTAAAACCGCGCATGAAGCAAAAGAATTTCTTCGCAACTTACCCGCCTAACAGCGGGTTTTTTTTATGGCTTGATGCCGAAGTGCTTCTTTATCTTGTCCAGCTTGTAGTTGAGCAGGTCGATCTCGATGTCCTGCTTGACCGTCAGTTTGTAGTTCGTTTCCTCGCGCATCTCTGCTCGTTTCTGCTGCAAATTGGCGGCGATCATCATTCTAATGGCAGGAGTCGCTGCTGCCGAAGCAGAGCGGTTTGCCTGAGGGGTTGTTGTGGGTGATTATCGTCTGAACTTTTGACTGGGGACAGGGACGGTATGAGGATGGCCAAGGTTTGTATATCGATTATTTTAGATGACAGGAGTCGGCCATCCGAATAGTTTTGCTGTCTCCAGTCAAAAGTACTATTTGTAAAATCAACCATTGCCTACGGTTCTTATTGCCTCATCTGTCCTGCTAGAATTAAAGTTCTTAGACAAGCACGACATTCGCGTGATAATCAGCTTACTTGGTGAAACATCCGAAGGAGTACGGTTCAAGTTTGATATCAGCCACAACGGGATAGGAATTATCCCTAAACAGCTGGGGCCTATTTTTGAAGCACTCGAACAGGCTGACTCTTCACACCACCAACAATTTGGTAGAACCAGTCTCGGCTTGGCTATTTCAAAGGAGCTTACCGTCTTGAGGGGTGGGCACTTTATAGTACTCCTATCTCTTGATCACCATTTCTGCTGAATCTATTGAGCATCATTCTGCGCCTATGTCTTTATTGGGAGTGGAGGTTTTTCTCATGATCATTGGAGCCTGTTTTGAAGGTGATGACGACGAAGAGCTAATGGAATACCAGCATGGCTGTTACTACGACTCTCTGCAACGATGGATCAGGCTGGCTGGCGAGCGCCACTGTTCTTACCGTAGACTGCCTGAGTGGGAAGACATTTCCCGACTGTGGGACACATTTCGGGAAGAAGGTTACCATGATCATCGAACTATTCAGGCGCACCATGATCTGATTGCTGAACGATTCAGAATGATCCAGAAAAATCCTGATCGCTTTTTTTGGATTATCCGGGGTAAAAACGGTTGGTTCGATTTTTTCAACAACGAGATAGCGCGATTGATGAAAGACCCTGAGATGTTACGGCTGTTCATGACTGCGGTTGCTTGCACCAATACCAGGACAGGTTATGATGCCGAGGACGCGCTATTGGATAAAATGAGGGAGAAGTACCGGGTGGTGATATATACCCCCGTTATTACGGTAATCTGATGGAGAATACTATGACGCCAATAAAGATTCTTGAGGTCGGATCCGAAGGTGGACGTATCACCTTGTTTGGGTGGATGAGCGACCAGGGTGAGTGGTGCTATTTACGTGAGACGGACGAGAGTGCCTTAAAAGAAATCATGCATAAGAAAGATCACACAAGCATGTCGTTCCTGTCCAGTTCTGAGTCAGTTGTTGGATGGAATGCAGCCTTGCAGATATTATCAGTGTATCCGTGGCGTAATCTTTATCCGCTATTCGTTCATCCTGAATTTGCCGATCTGGTGTGGAAGGAGATCGACAGTATGGGGAGCGAAAATTATAGCCGAGATGAGTGGCAAGAAATCTGTAGGAAAACACCAAGCCAACATACCGTCTGCTTCTCCCATGGAAAGGAATCTGGCCCGATGGGTGTAAAAATAACCGCCCTTGCCAGTATTGCTGTCAACAAAGGATTCAATGTGATCAGCATAGATTACGGAGGTGAGCCGGACCCTGATTGCAGAGCCAAGAAGCTCTACTGCGAGTTCGTACCAAGTGACGGCATAAACGTTCTTGTTGGCTCAAGTATGGGGGGATACGTTGCCACAGTTGCGTCTCAACACTTCTCTCCTGATGGGCTTTTCCTGATGGCTCCTGCGTTCGGAATGACGGGTTATAGGGAGCAGTTTCCGGAACCTGATGCCAGAAAGATATCCATAGTGCACGGGCTAAATGATGATGTTGTGCCATTCAATAACTCTGTGGAGTTTGCTGCAAAGTATAATGCCCAGCTCCATATGATGGATGACGGCCATCAGTTGATTGAGAGTCTGCCG
>CAIYZD010000276.1 GCA_903930585.1 uncultured Geobacteraceae bacterium
GTGGCTACAAATTATGGAGGAATGAATCATGTCGGAAACCGTAATCCGCTCGCGTATCGACAGTAGTATCAAGCTGGAAGCCCAGGCTCTTCTGGAACGCTTCGGCCTCACCATGAGCGACGCAATCCGCCTGTTTCTGCATCAGGTAGTAATCGAAAAAGGGCTCCCCTTTCAGGTAAAACTGCCAAAAGCAGAGGCACAGGAACATGACCGTTGGTACCGCAGCCAGATAGAGGCAGCGCTGGCAGAGGCTGATAAGCCTGACGCCATTTTCGTACCACATACAACGGTCCGTGAGCAATGGGCCGCCAAACGACAGGCGCTGTCCAAACGAACCGGAAAATCTGCCGTATGAGAATTGAGTGGCTCCACCAGGCACTGGACGATTTCTATGAGATTGTCGACTACATCGCTGAAGACAATCCGCTTGCCGCCGTTGAGCAGGGTGATGAAATCGACTCCCAGGTTTCCGGATTACTGGACAACCTCCATCAGGGGCGGCCGGGGCGGGTAAAAGGAACGCGGGAGCTGGTGATTGTCCGCACCCCCTACGTCGTTGCATATCGAATCACAAAAGAAGCAATCCAGATTCTCCGGGTGTTCCATGGCGCACGGCTCTGGCCCGAAAGGTTTTAGCCGACAACATACACTTTGCTGCGAACCTCAAATCCCGGTCCCGCCATCATCTGACATTCGAGATCTGGAACGGATGCCCCGCTTGAAGATCAGGATACTTATCCCTCCCGCGGTACGATCAAACTCAAATGCCAGCGTCTGCTCGTACGCCAGCAGAGCCACCGCTTCCAGTTGCTCCAAACCCCGCAGACGGAAGAGAATACGGTTTCCCTTGCCGAGATAGTCGAGGAAGCTGTCTGCTACATCAAATGCAATCCTCCCCCCTTCTCCGGTCAGATCGACCACGCTGACCCCGGTACTGTTAATGGAAGCCTCACTCAGGCTGATACGACAAGAATGTCCGGTAGTCGTGCCGGACAGGTCCGCCGTTTGTGCAGTTCGCGGCTCCATTGGCACTGCCGTAATCACCATGCCGGCTGCCACGGTTGCGTTGGTGAAACGGTCGATCAGGATAAAGCTGCCGGTATCACGGTTCTGCCGATAAGGGTCAAAAGAGATGGGACGGTCAAGCTCCAGGCTGGCCACGCCGATTTCGTTCAGCCCCAGTGTCGGCACCTGTTTCTGCTCCAGCGTATTCACATCCACGGCATACTGCACGGAAGTCACCCGGCCTGGGGTCACGGCAGTAGCCGTCTTGACCAGATAAAGCTGCCCCGGCTGCAGCGGTTCGTCATGCATCCATACCAGATGGGCCACCGGGTGCCGGGCATAGATCGGTGGCGCATCGGGAGTGGTCAGCATGTCGCCCCGACTGATATCTATCTCGTCCTCCAGCGTCAGTGTCACCGCCTGACCGGCCGTCGCCTCCGGCAGATCGCCATCCATGGTGACGATGCGGGTAACCCGGCTGCTGCGCCCGGACGCGGCAACCCGCAACTCGTCTCCGGGACGTATGGTGCCCGCGGCGATAGTGCCGCAGAAGCCACGGAAATCCAGGTGAGGGCGGTTTACCCACTGCACCGGCATCCGGAACGGCTGATGCCGGTTGTCCGCTTCGATTTCAACGGTTTCCAGATATTCCATCAGAGTCGGGCCGCTGTACCATGTGGTGTTGGCGCTGGCTTCGATCATGTTATCGCCGTTCAGGGCCGAAAGGGGAATTGCCGAGATCGAGGTAAAGCCGAGCGACGCGGCAAACAGTTCATAATCACGCACTATCGACTCAAAACGCTGCTGGTTGAAATCAACCAGATCCATTTTATTGATCGCCAGCACCACATTGCGGATGCCGACCAGCGACACCAGAAAACTGTGACGCCGGGTCTGGGTCAGCAACCCCTTGCGGGCGTCAACCAGGATCACCGCAACCTGGGCGGTCGAAGCACCGGTGACCATATTGCGGGTATACTGCTCATGACCGGGGGTGTCGGCGACGATGAACTTGCGTTTATCGGTGGAGAAGTAGCGGTAGGCTACATCGATGGTGATCCCCTGCTCCCGCTCCGCCTGCAACCCGTCCATGAGCAGGGCGTAGTCGATTGCCCCTCCCTGGGTGCCGACCTTTTTGCTGTCCGCTTCCAGCGATGCCAGCTGATCCTCGAACACCATCTTGGAATCCCACAAGAGACGTCCGATCAGGGTACTTTTGCCGTCATCGACGCTGCCGCAGGTAATAAAGCGCAGCAGCGATTTCTCTTCCTGGCTCTTGAGATATGCGAGGATATCGTTTTCTATAAGTTCGGATTGATGAGCCATTAAAAATACCCTTCCTGTTTTTTCTTTTCCATCGAACCGCTCTGATCATGGTCGATCAGGCGTCCCTGGCGTTCCGAAGTGCGGGTAAGCAACATTTCCTGGATAATCTGGGGCAGGGTATTCGCTTCCGATTCGACGGCAGCGGTCAACGGATAGCACCCCAGCGTGCGAAAACGAACCGATTTATACTGCACCTCTTCACTCGGTTTGAGCTCCAGACGATCGTCATCCACCATGATCAGCATGCCGTCCCGTTCCACTACCGGCCTGGCCGCAGCATAGTAGAGCGGCACAATCGGAATATTCTCCAGGTGGATGTACTGCCAGACATCCAGTTCAGTCCAGTTGGAGATCGGGAAGACCCGGATGCTTTCTCCCGGTTTGACCCGGGTATTGTACAGGTTCCAGAGTTCCGGGCGCTGGTTCTTGGGATCCCACCGGTGGTTGGCACTGCGAAAAGAAAAGATACGCTCCTTGGCACGCGATTTTTCCTCATCCCTGCGGGCGCCCCCAAAAGCGGCATCGAACTTGTAACGGTCAAGCGCCTGTTTCAGCCCTTCAGTCTTCATGACGTCGGTGTAGAGCGCCGACCCATGGGTGAATGGGGAAATCCCCTTGCTTACCCCTTCCTCATTGACATGCACGATCAGGTCGAGCCCGCATTCGGCAGCCATCTTATCCCTGAACTCAATCATCTCGCGAAACTTCCAGGTGGTATCCACATGCAGGAGCGGAAAAGGGGGCGGAGCGGGATAAAACGCCTTACGGGCCAGATGCAGCATCACCGCCGAATCCTTGCCGATGGAGTAGAGCATGACCGGATTTTCAAATTCGGCGACAACCTCGCGGATGATATGAATGCTTTCGGCTTCCAGCTGTTGCAGATGGGTCAGATTTTTGTTCATTTAGTTTCTCCTTAAAGGCCTGACGGATGCGGATTTTGCGTCAGAGCAAGGCTGTCGAGTGATTACGCGGAGGCGTAGCAGAGCTACGCCGCACAAGTGATCCCGATGACTTACGCAGCTCTGGCGTAAAAGCCACATCCGTACTATTCAATCCAGCCGCCGCCAAGTACCCTCTCGCCGTCATACAGTACTGCGGCCTGCCCCGGTGTCACCGACGTCTGCGGAGTATCAAAGAGTACTTCAAAGCGATTATCGGCCAGCATCACCACCCGACAGGGGGCCGGTGTATGTCGGTATCGAATCCGGCAGGAGGCGCGAAACTCCGGTTCTGCCGGGCGACTGTTCCAGGTGGCTCGTCCCGCTGTCAACGAAAATTGTTCCAGCTCGTTCCGCTCGCCAACCACGACCCGGTTCTGCTCCGTATCAATGCGACGCACATGCAACGGCTGTTTCCAGGCAATTCCCAACCCCTTTCGCTGCCCGATGGTGTAGCGGTGCAACCCGAAATGGCGACCAATCACCGTGCCATCAACAGTCACAACCTCACCCGGCTGTTGCGCAACTCCGTGAGCCTCCAGAAAATTCACGTAGTCGTTGTCAGGAATGAAACAGATCTCCTGGCTCTCATGCTTTTGCGCCACCGGAAGGGCGTAGTCGGCGGCGAGCTTTCTGACAACCGTTTTTTCAAGCTGCCCCACCGGAAACAAAATCTGCTGCAACTGCTCCCCGGTCAGGGTAAAGAGAAAGTACGACTGATCTTTTTTCGGATCAAGTCCGGTCAGAAGCCATTTCCTGCCATGCTCATCTTCGGAAATGCGGGCATAATGACCGGTTGCCAGCAGCTCCGCACCCAGTTCTTTTACCTTTTGCAGCAGCAGGTCGAATTTGATCAGCTCATTGCAGCGGATGCATGGATTGGGGGTGCGACCTGCCGCATATTCGGCAATGAAATAGTCGATGACCTGTTCTTTGAACTCGGCCCGCATGTCGATTACCTCAAAGGGGATACCCAGCTTTTTTGCCACCCGTCCGGCATCCATGACATCATCAAGCGAACAGCAGGTTTTTACCCGGCAGCCGGGCTTTTTCTCGATCGGATCGTAGAGTTGCAGCGACACCCCGATCACATCGTGCCCCTGGCTCTTCAGCAGTGCCGCACTGACCGAGGAATCAACGCCGCCGCTCATGGCTATGACAACACGTTTATTTTTGTCGAATTCACTCATCTTCGATGCAGCCCGCATTCCTTATGCTCCGGATTTTCCCACCACCACCGTCCCGCCCGCGCATCTTCTCCCGGCTGCACCGCCCTCGTGCATGGCGCACAGCCGATAGAGCGATACCCCTGACTGTAGAGGTGGTTTTTCGGCAGACGCTGCTCGTCGGAATAGCTGATCAGCTGTTCTTCGCTCCAGTCGAGCAGCGGATTAATTTTGAGGATGCCGCCGTTCAACTCGTCGTGTTCGAGAGCCTTCAAGTCATTGCGCGTAATACTCTGCTCGCGACGCATGCCGGTTACCCACCCCCGCAGCTCTTTCAGCGCCCTCGAAAGCGGCTTCACCTTACGAATGTGGCAGCAGGCGTGGCGTTTGTCCAGCGATTCACGGAACGAGAACAGCCCTTCGGTTCGCTCCAACTGTTCGACCTCCGCATGCGCGGGGAAGTACCAGTCGATTTTCAGACGATAGCGCTCCACCAGAGCATCGGCCACTTCGTAGGTTTCTTCGTTCAGGCGACCGGTATCCAGAGCGAAGAGGCCCAGATTGATCCCCGCTGCATGGGCGATATCAATAATGGCCACATCCTCCAACGAGAAGGAACAGGCCAGGGAAACCGGGCCTCCGGCCGCATCAATACCGATGCGAAGGATGTCGGCAGGTGAAGCCGCTGCTGGTAATTCCGGGATGGCCGAACTCATATCTGATAATCCTCCACAAACACCCTGACCTGCCGTGGCCGTACAAACACCTGTTCCCCCTGTTGCAGCCCCAGATTCTGGAAAACGTCGCGGGTCAGCTCAGCCTCAATATAGTCGCCACTGTCGTCGATGGAAAGGGTGACCCGGACCGCAGGTCCAAGTTTCAGGATATGTTTTATTTCAGCTTTGATAGCCGTAGGATCCTGCGGGCTCCGCTCAATCTCAATGTCATGTGAACGGACGTATGCGACCGCGTTTTCGTGTGCCTCATTCGGAGCGACACCCGGCTGATTGCTGCGGCCGTGGAACAGGTTAACGTTACCGAGAAAGTTGAGCACAAATGGGTTGGCCGGATGCTCGTACACCTGATCCGGCGTACCTGACTGCTCGATCTTTCCCTTGTTCATGACAACGATCCGGTCGGCCACTTCCAGTGCCTCCTCCTGATCATGAGTAACGAAGACGCTGGTAACATGAATTTCATCATGAAGCTTCCGGAGCCAGCGGCGCAGCTCCGCCCTCACCTGGGCATCCAACGCGCCGAACGGCTCATCCAGCAGCAGCACCTGCGGTTCCACCGCCAGGGCGCGGGCCAGGGCGATTCGCTGGCGCTGACCGCCGGATAACTGGGCAGGATACCGCTTGGCCAAACCCTCCAACTGCACCAGGCGGAGCAACTCGCCGACCTTATTCTTGATGTCACCTTTGGAGGGGCGGGTGCTTTTGGGGCGGACATTCAGGCCAAAGGCCACATTATCAAAGACGGTCATATGCTTGAAGAGTGCGTAGTGCTGAAAAACAAAGCCGACCTTACGTTCACGCACATGACTTTTGGTCGTATCCTCGCCATTGAACAGAATCCGGCCGCTGTCGGGGGTCTCCAATCCGGCAATAATGCGCAGCAGTGTCGTTTTTCCGGATCCGGATGGCCCCAGCAGAGCGACCAGCTCACCTGAGGGGATAGTGAGGCCGACGTCGTTCAAAGCGATAAAGCTGCCGAACTGCTTGCTTATGTTTTCGATCACGATACTCATCTGGTCACCTGTCCAAAATTAGTCATTCTCAAACTGCTGCCGCACTTTCCACTCTGCCACTGACTTGATCACCAGTGTGATCAACGCCAGAAAAGCCAAAAGAGAGGCCACGGCAAAGGCAGCGGTATAATTATATTCGTTGTACAGAATCTCCACATGCAGCGGTACCGTGTTGGTCATTCCCCTGATATGTCCCGAGACAACCGAAACGGCGCCGAATTCACCCATGGCACGGGCATTACAGAGGATCACGCCATAGATGATACCCCATTTGATGTTGGGGAGGGTTACCCGAAAAAAGGTCTGTAGACCGGTAGCCCCAAGTACCAGGGCCGCCTCTTCCTCTTCCTTCCCCTGGGCCTCCATAAGTGGTATCAATTCGCGGGCCACAAAAGGAAAGGTAACAAAGATCGTCGCCAGAATAATCCCCGGCACGGCAAAAACAATCTTGATATCATGATCCTGCAGCCAGGGACCGATCCACCCCTGCAAACCGAAAATAAGGACATAGATCAGACCGGAAATAACCGGCGATACCGAAAAGGGGAGGTCGATCAAGGTGATCAACAGGTTTTTCCCCGGAAAGCTGAACTTGGCGATTGCCCAGGCTGCGGTAACTCCGAAGAACAGGTTGAGCGGGACCGTCACTGCGGCAGTAAGAAGAGTCAGTTTGATGGATGACAGGGTATCTGGTTCCCGCAAGGCAACCAGATACACGGAAAGCCCCTTCTCGAAGGCCTGGCTGAAGACCGCCGCCAGCGGCAGGACCAGAAACAGGGCCAGAAACACCAGAGCAATGACGATCAACAGCCAGCGTACGAGAGCCGGTTCGCTTTGTGCACGGTCAGTTGCACTTTTTGCATGGTATTTATTGATTGGAGCAGACATGGCTACCTCAATATAGTTGGCTTCCCCCTTTGTCAAAGGGGGGCATCTCAGTTATTCCGCATACCTTCTGCTCCATTTTTGCAGCAGGTTGATAACAAGAAGCATCAAAAAGGATGTCAGCAGCATCACGCAGGCGATGGATGTCGCCCCCTGATAATCAAACTGCTCCAGCTTGGTGATGATCAACAGCGGAGTGATTTCAGAAACCATCGGCATATTTCCGGCTATGAAAATGATTGAGCCGTATTCACCCACGGCACGTGCAAACGACAGGGCAAATCCGGTCAGAATTGATGGCAGCAGCATCGGGAAAATCACCAGCTTCAAGGTCTGCCACCTCGTGGCCCCCAGGCAGACGGCAGCCTCTTCCAATTCCACCTCGATCTCCTCCACTACCGGCTGCACGGTACGTACCACAAAGGGGAGACCGATGAATGTCATGGCCAGGGTGATACCCAAAGGAGTGAAAGCGATTTTGATGCCAAGCGGATCCAGGTAGCGCCCGACCCAGCCGTTAGGGGAATATATGGTTGCCAGCGTGATCCCGGCAACAGCTGTCGGCAGGGCAAAGGGAAGGTCGACCAGCGCATCCACAAA
>CAIYZD010000277.1 GCA_903930585.1 uncultured Geobacteraceae bacterium
AGTTTCAGACATAAAAAGAGCATCAGCGGCAGTTGAACAAATCGATGGTTTAATAAATATCTGAGATTGAACCATGAAGCCTCCAATTTTTCATAAAATTATGAAATTGTCGGAATTTTTTCCGATTATCGGGAACATGTATCTGAATGTGGGGTTATCTCGGCTCCGCGCAGTCAAAAAGTGACGCTATCTACTTTAATACGCCGTTTCTGTAATGATGATTTCTTGTTGAACGGTTTTGGCTTAACGTACAATAATTCCTGAATACGCGTGTCTGGAATCTTTTTTTGCGTTTGACACAAGAAGGTGATAATATCAAACAGGGTTTGCTACTCAGATAGATGTGCTGTTCCGATGGAATTTGAACTGGTCGTATCGTTAACCTGGAAAGGACGTTGCAGTGAAAAAGGTCAAGCCGATTGAAAAGGAAGCCTCTTCAGATGATTCGGTCATTAACAATCTGCGTTCACAGTTACATTTTTCCAGCGAAACCGGCGAGATATGGCTGCATGAGCACCGGATGCTTCTGGTCCATGCCGATTCTCATTCGAAATTGCGCCGCGAGCTGATCGAAATCCTCGGAATGGGGCGCGCCCGGGGTGTGATCATGCGCATGGGCTACGCCACCGGGGTGAGTGATTATGAACTTACGCACATTAATCCGAAGGGGGTGAGTGATTATGAAAGTTTTATGGCCGGACCACTCCTCTTTACATTGGAAGGAAACGCCAAAACCACCATACCCAAGTTAGAAATTGACCATAAGATGGGCAAGTTTTATGTCGAGGCCCTTCTGGAGAACTCGTGGGAGAGCCAGGAGCACCTGCGCCATTACGGTCAATCCACGGAAGGGGTCTGTTGGTATCTGCATGGCTATTCGAGCGGCTACTGCTCCGCTTTTATGGGCAAGCAGATTCTTTGCAGGGAAAGCAGATGTTACGGCGCGGGTTCAAATCACTGCTATCTTGTCGGTAAGCCGGTCGAGGAGTGGGACGACGCAAGCGATTTTTCACTCATGCTGAATCAGGAGTCGATTGCTGACCAGCTCATTGGTCTGCAGAATCAAGTCGTGCAGTTACGTTCCGCCATAGGAGAAAAAAAATTACCCTCGGATGTAGTGGGCAGTTCGCCGGCTTTCCTTGCCGCTTACGATCTGCTCCTGCAAGCGGCGGCCAGCCAGATAACCGTACTGCTGCAAGGTGAGACAGGCGTTGGCAAGGAAGTTTTCGCCCGCACACTGCACGAAAAAGGGAGCCGTTGCAACGAGCCGTTTATCGCAATTAATTGTGCCGCCATTCCTCACGATCTTGTGGAATCTGAACTGTTCGGTGTAGAAAAAGGCGCCTTTACCGGGGCGCAGACCTCCCGCCCCGGACGTTTTGAACGGGCCGACGGAGGCACGCTGTTTCTCGACGAGGTAGGTGACCTCCCTCTTTCGGTACAGGTAAAACTACTCCGTGTGTTGCAGGAGGGAGAGGTTGAGCGACTTGGCGGTACAAAAACACATAAGGTAAACGTGCGACTGGTCGCGGCAACCAACATAGACCTGAAGCAACTGGTTGAGAGTGGGAAATTCCGGCCCGATCTTTACTATCGGCTCAACGCGTTGCTGATCAGCATCCCGCCACTCAGAGAGCGTAAACTGGATATTTTATCCATTGCAAACAGCTTCCTCAAGAAATACTCAACGATCAGCTGCAAGAAACTGCGCGGGTTTTCCAACAAGGCAAAACTGGCGTTGCTTGCCTACCAATGGCCCGGCAACATCCGTGAATTGCAGAACGTTGTCGAACGCGGCGTGATGCTTGCGCCAAACGGCACCCACATCGCAACAAGCCACTTGTTCCCGTCGTACTGTAACGATGGCCATCCTGACTTCGGACTTGATGCCCAGGGGAGACTGAGTGCCAACCCGGTGGAGGAAAACGGTAAGAACTTCTGGGATGACATCATGAGCGGCAGAATAACGCTGGAACAGGGTATTGACATGCTGGCAAAAGCTGCCGAGGAGAAGGCAAACGGCAACATTTCCGCTGCGGCGAGGATGCTCGGCCTGACCCGGTCACAGATGTCCTATCGGCTTGAAAATCTCAATAAAACGCATTCGTCAAATCAGATACTTGACCCTTGTTCCTCACTCTCCTGACGCATTTACAGTCAGCTGTGCCTTCTGGTAAGGGAGGAGAGTGACGACAGGTCGACCGCGCCCGGCCTGCGCTTGATCACTTTTCCGGCCTGCTCCGCGTCGGCGACCAGTTCCGGAAATTCCCCCTTCAACATCTCGCGCACCGCGGCAAAGTCTATGGCCAGATGGTCGTCCTGCTGGATGCCGCCCCGGCGGGTCAGGAAGCGATCGAGATGGGCATCCGTTTTCCTCAGAAACTCCATCATATCAAGCACGAACAGCTTGCCCGCCGGAAACCTGCCGCTCATCAGCCGGTGCAGATCTTCCGTTTTGAGTCTGTGGGCAGCAAGGTGCCTGATCCATTTCTGGCAATCACAACTGCACGCTGTCTCAAGATCGGCGCTGGTAATGGTACATCTGATCTTCTCTTTGGCCACAGGCAACCCCGTCACGTTTATTTATAACAGAATAGTACCGGAAAACGACCGGCAGGGCAACAGCCGATCCGTACTGTTCGCCGGAGTGGAGTTTACCGCAATGACCGGCAGAAAACGATGCGGAAACTGTCCCGGAATCCGCTGTTCAGCAGAGCCCAGCCAGAGCCGCTTCGAACGCCCGCACGGTTTTGGCCCGCCGCAGCTCCTTGAGTGGTTTTAACAGTTCCCGATCATCCAGATACGCAATAATCTCCTTGACCTTGTTCAGCACCTGCGTATCGCCGCAGAACAGCCGGCCATAGCGCATCAGCATCTCCCGCAGATAGCGGTCAAGCTCCGTCCTCCGCTCTTCCCGGCCTGGTTCGTGGCTCTCCAATCCCCGCAGGCGCAGGAACAGCAGCGGATCGGCAATCGCACCCCGCCCCAGCATCAACCCGGCAGCACCGGTCTCTCCCAGCACCCGTCCGCCAACAGTAGCGTTCCGGATATCTCCGTTGGCAATCACCGGCAGCCGGGTCTCGCGCGTCACCCGGGCGGTTACCCCATGATCGGCAACTCCGTCGTACTTCTGGACCACGGTACGGGGATGCAGCACCAGGAAATCCACCCCGCTCGATTCGAAAAGCGGAAGCAGCGACAGGATCTGGTCCGGATCATCGTACCCGGCCCGAATTTTGACGGAGAAGGAGCCGTTGATGGCATCCCGCAGGGCGGGGATGACCTCCGCAAGATCGCCCGGACAGCGGAGCATTCCCCCTCCGGTCATGCCGCCCCCCATCCGGCCATAGGGGCACCCCATATTGAGGTTGACATGTACGGCGCCGGCGTCCTGCGCAACCCGGGCCGCCGAAACCAGCGCCTCCCGCCCATGCCCCACCAACTGCACCACCAGCGGCACCCCATCCTGCTCAGAGGCGATATCCCGCCGGTCAACAGCGTTGAGCGACTCTCCCGCCGGTGCGGTATTGACGCGCATGAACTCGGTAAATATGACGTCTGGCCGGACATGCTCGATAAAATAGGCGCGCAAGGCCCGGTTGGTCAACCCCTGCATCGGCGCCAGCATCAGCGGTGTGGTTCCCGGTTGCCACGGGAGTACGGTCATATCGTGCTCACCGTTTCCGGCACTTTCTGAACGGCACAGCGGACGGTCGTGTTGGTATGAAAGGAAAGAATGTGCATGTTGCCCATTGTTGCCCAGATGGCAGGAGAATTACAAGCATGTTTGCTATGTAAGAAATATTCTTACATAGGTAAGAAAAACGCTTACAATAAAATCAGCATCTATCCGACTTTTCTGATGATTCATAACAGGTTATATTCCCGAGCATAGTTAATTAGCAATAAACATTAAAATTATTTTATTTAAACATACCCTCTTCTGTTAAATGGCAAACCCGGAGTAATCCGGCGACGCAAAGCTACCGAGTCCCACTCCGCAAGGAAGGATAGTCGAGCCGCCTAAAGAGGGCGAGATTTTCAAGGCGCCCTACTTATTTTAAGTCGGGCGTTTTTTGTTTTTGGGAACAACTGGAAAAAATGGGGACTAAAAGCTCCTTCCCCCAGCGGGAGGGGGGGAGAGAATCCTCAGGTATTGGCCGTGTGAAGTATAGCACCCCTTTGTAGGAGAAATACTTACAAAAAAAATCAGCTGTTATCGGATCGTTATAAGATAAATTCTTACAAAAAAAACAGTATTTATCGGACTTTTATAACGTTTCACAACACGTTATATTGGTATAAATTCAGATTAATATATTAATTAAGCATTACATTCAATTCTTAACTGAGGATGCGCCATGACGAAAATCTATCTGAGATCCGGACAAAGCGCCACGTGGCTCGGTGCTAAATACAGTATTTTCATATGCGCCGCCATGCTTCTGGGTGCCCTGTTCTTCGCCCCGGCCAGCGGAGCAGCAACGGCAGCTCCCGGTGTCAACACCACTCCGGACAGTGTAAAACCGGGTCAATCCGCCAAAGCCGAGCCGATGAGTTTTTCCGACATGGCCAAGCAGGCGACACAACAGAGCGCCACTGCGCACAGGATTGAGGCTCTTCCTGACGGCCGTGCCAGAATCCCGTCACCACTGCAGGCCATGGAAGCTACCGCAGCGCCGGAGGGAATTACCGTGGTTTCAACGGCCAAAGACAAGCCGGGAACGTTCACCATCCGGGCTGTTTCTCTGGGAAGAGCCGGTAACGACGTGGCGCCGCTTTTACCCGGAAAGGTTTCAGTTGACGGGCAGCTTGCCCGTATCACCCACCCCAGCCTGGTTGAAGAGCTAACCACAAGCGCTGACGGGGTGCGTCAGGATTTTGTACTGCCGGAAAGGCCCACGGGTTCGGGCGACCTGGCCCTTGATCTGGCCTTCGACGGCGCCGCACTTGCCCAGAAGGGAGAGGCGATCGGCCTCACACTGTCCCAGGGGCGCGAACTGCTCTACCACAAACTTCTGGTAAGCGACAGCGCCGGCAAATCGCTTGCTGCACACTTTGAACTGCTCGATACCGGCCACGTCCGCATTGTTGTGGCCGATGCGGGGGCCATCTACCCGGTTCGGATCGATCCGGTCGTTGCCGACGCCAATTGGGCTGTCATCCCTGGGACAGGGCCAACTGGACTGAGCAGCTATATCAATGCACTGACCTGGGACGGGACAAACCACACCCTCTACGTCGGAGGGGGGTTTACGTTGGCCGGGGGAGTGGCGAATACAACATACATTGCCAAATGGGACGGTAGCACCTGGTCTTCTCTGGGTACCGGGGTGAACAACGTTGTCCAGGCACTGGCCTGGGACGGGACAAACCTCTACGCCGGCGGATACTTTACGACGGCGGGGGGGGTGACAGTCAATCGCATTGCTAAATGGAACAGCACCTCTAACACCTGGTCTGCTCTGGGTACCGGGACGAACGGCACTGTCTTCGCACTGGCCTGGGACGGAACCAACCACACCCTCTACGCCGGGGGGAACTTTACGACGGCCGGGGGAGTGACAGTCAACCTCATTGCCAAATGGGACGGCAGCACCTGGTCCGCTCTGGGTACCGGGATGAGCGGCAACTATATCAATTCACTGGCTTGGGACGGGACCAACCTCTACGCCTCGGGGTACTTTGCGACGGCTGGGGGAGTGACAGTCAATCACATTGCCAAATGGAACGGCAACGCCTGGTCCGCTCTGGGTACCGGAATGAATAACGATGTCTACGCACTGGCCTGGGATGGAACCAACAACAACCTCTACGCCGGGGGGAAATTTACGGCGGCCGGGGGAGTGTTGAATACCAAGTACATAGCCAAATGGGACGGCACCACCTGGTCTGCTCTGGGTACCGGGATATCGTCCGGCAGCTACGTCGAAGTACTGGCCTGGGACGGAACCAACCTCTACGTCGGGGGGAAATTTACGAATGCCGGGGGAGTGTCAGCCAGTAACATTGCCAAATGGAACAGTGCCAGCAGTTGGTCTGCTCTCGGTACGGGGGTTAACAACACTGTCTACGGGCTGGCCTGGGACGGAACCAACCTCTACGCCGGGGGGGACCTTACGACGGCCGGGGGAGTGCCAGCCAATTACATTGCCAAATGGTACGGCGGCACCAACACCTGGTCAGCTCTGGATACCGGGATTGACAACTACATAACTGCACAGACCTGGGACGGAACCAACCTCTACATCGGAGGGGGCTTTACGACGGCCGGGGGAGTGGCGAATACCAAGTACATTGCCAAATGGGACGGCACCACCTGGTCTGCTCTGGGTACCGGGATGAATGGCATTGTCTGGACGTTTGCCCGGGGCGGGACTAACCTCTACGCCGGCGGGGAATTTACGGCTGCCGGGGGAGTGGCGAATACCAAGTACATAGCCAAATGGGATGGCAGCGCCTGGTCCGCTCTGGGTACCGGGACGAATGACATTGTCTTCGCACTGGCCTGGGACGGAACAACCAACAACCTCTACGTTGGGGGGCAATTTAATACGGCCGGGGGAGCAACGAATACCATGGACATTGCCAAATGGCACGAAAGTACCGGCGGCGGCGACCTCAGCGCCTGGTCTGCTCTCGGTACCGGTATTAATAACGCTGTCTGGGCGCTTGCCTGGGATGGAACCAACCACGACCTCTACGCCGGGGGGGCCTTTACGACGGCCGGGGGAAACGGGGCCAATTACATTGCCAAATGGCACGAAAACGGCAACAACAGCGCCTGGTCTGCTCTGGGTAGCGGGCTGAATAAATATGTCGACGCACTGGCCTGGGACGGAACCAACACCCTCTACGTCGGGGGGGACTTTACGCTGGCCGGAGGAGTGACGAATACCACGCACATTGCCAAATGGAACGGCAGCGCCTGGTCTGCTCTCGGTACCGGGATAACCGGCATCTATACCGGGGCGCTTGCCTGGGATGGAACCAACCTCTACGTTGGGGGGGACTTTACGACGGCCGGGGGAGTGGCGAATACCAAGTGCATTGCCAAATGGAACAGCACCACCAACGTCTGGTCTGCTCTCGGTACCGGGCTGAACTACAAGGCCAACGCACTGGCCTTGGTCGGCACCAAGCTCTACGCCGTGGGGGCCTTTACCCTGGCAGGCGGCAGTCCCGGTCGCGTTGCCTACTTCCCGATTTCTCATACGGTCACAGCTTCAGCAAGCACCAATGGCGGCACTATTACGCCCCCAACTGCAACTGTATACCACGGTGAAACCACGACATTCACCGTTACGCCCAACACAGGCTATAGCACCGTCGCTGTCGACACCACCTGCGGCGGCGGAGCCCTGACCGGCGCCGCGTATACCACCGGGGCGATCATGGCCGACTGTAGTGCAACCGCCAGCTTCACCCCGAACCTGCATACCCTGACGCTCTACACAACAGGCAGCGGCAGCGTGGGTGGCGGAGGGACCTTCGGCTTCGGCACCAGCAACAACGTCACTGCAGCAGCTAACCCCGGCTCCACCTTCACCGGATGGTCGGGCGACTGCAGTGGGTCGGCCACCCCGACAGGCGTCACCATGCTCGACCGGGATATGACCTGCACGGCGACCTTTGCCAGTGTTCCAACGGCCACTACCGGCAGCGCCACCGGCATTACCACCACCGGCGCAACCCTGAACGGCACGGAAAGTTCCAACGGCGCGAGCACTACCGCCACCTTCAATTACGGATTAACCACCGACTACGGCAGCAGTGTCACCGCCACACCGAACCCGCTTGGTCCATCTGCGTCCGGTTCGGCCATTTCGGCGGAGATCAGCGGCTTGACCTGCAATACCCCGTACCATTTCCGGGCCACCGGGGTAAACAGTGCCGGGACTACCAACGGTAGTGATGCCACCTTTCTAACCTCTCCCTGCAGCCCGGTTATCTCGAATCTGAATGGTGATCCCATGTCATACCTAATCGGCTCCGGAGCAAAGGGTATTGACCAGGGGACAGTGGCGTCTGTCACCGACAGCGGCCTCAGTAATTTTAACGGTGGAACGCTGACCGTATCGATCACCAGTAACGGAACAAACAAGGATCAGCTCGGCATCCGCAACCAGAGCGATGGGGCCAACAATATTACTCTCACCGGCAGCGACGTTAAATATGGCGGCACCACGATCGGCAGTTTCACCGGCGGCGCCAACGGCGTAGATCTGGTCGTCACTTTTAACGTCAATGCTGACACAGGTGCCGTTTCGGCGCTGCTGAGAAGCATCACCTATGCCAACGCAAGCTTGGCAAGCATTGCTCAGCGCACGGTAAGGTTTACGGTGACGAATGGCATCGGCGGAACGTCTAACAGCGCCGACGTCACGATTACCCTGAAGCGACCGGGTCATCATGTGTTATGGGGGTAACAACAACTTTAGCCCATACCCCATAAACAAAGCTCTAATCTTAACTTTTGGCAATACGTCAGTATTTAATAAACAGCCGCGAAGCCTCACTCTTGAAGGCTGAGTGGCTGTTTTTCTTCACATAAGCCCGCCACCGAGCCACCAATAAACGTTGGTGGTCATTCTCTTGACAGTGTTGACAATAACTACTATTAGATATCAAATAAGTCAGTATTCAACAGATGGGAGTATAAACGGCGCATGCATATACCAATTAGAAACAGGCCGAAAACGAGAGGCATTTATAATGGAAGCATTTCACTATCCTACTACGATTAACCCGTTCGCATTGGACAGTTCAGAATGCTTACTGCTCCTTGAAATTGTTCGTGAATTAGATATTAAAAGTTGTTTGGAGTTTGGGGCAGGAGTATCTACTCAAATATTTGCCCAGATACTGGGGATTTCCAATATCTGGTCATTTGAGACCCACGGTCCTACGATAGCTCTCTTATCCGGCTATCAGCTTCATCAACGCGATATGAACCATGCATATACTTCGTCAATGCATTACGAGGACCGCCTCGTATTTGGGCGATCACACTTCGATATGGCATTTGTGGATGGCCCCCCTGCTTACAGTAAGGAAATGCTTTACGAAGGAAAGTACGCCCGATGGAACTCTGTTATCTGTGCGAAGCTCTTCTCCGACGTAATTTTAATGCATGACACGTTACGTTTTGGAGAACAATGCACTATTCAAGCTCTTCTCGGTAACTGGATTCGGAGAGAATTCAAAAGCATGAGAGGACTTACTCTCTTCAAAAGGCCCATTGACACGTCTGATTTGGCTGCTTCCTAACGACGATAAGTCAGAGTATCCGAACGTCAAGCCCAGGCTGAACACTCTTAAGGAGCAACCAGACTCGTATGAACGACTACAGTTTTTTGATACTCAAAAAACCGACCCGGAGTCCTTCCGGTGTACCACTACTGTCCGTGGTCAGAAACGAATCGGGCATGCTGCCGCATTTCCTGAGCCATTATCGTTCCCTGGGGATCAGGGAATTCTGGTTTCTTGATGACAATTCTGTCGATGGCACCCCGGACCTGATAGCCGGCCAACCCGACTGCGGCCTGTTGAAAGCGGACAAAAAATTCGGAGATATTGTGGCTGGGGAGCGGTTCGGTATTCTAGCCCGCACCCTTATCGCACAATATCTGCTGGCCGACCGGTGGGTGGTGTCTGTCGATGCTGACGAGTTTTTGCTCCTGCCAAGCGCCTTCCACAACATCGACGCGCTTGTCGCTTCACTCAGCGCAAACCAGTTATCTGCTGCGCGGGCAGTCATGATTGATTTTTTTCCGACCACACTGGATTCCATAGTTGGCGCTTCCGCCGATACCGATCCATTTACGTTATGTCCATTTTTCGATGACATCGGTGACCTGAATTGGCCTGACAAGGTTCTGGAGCCTCAAATCGGTTCATCCCATCATAGTGTCCGTCCAAGGCTATTAACCAAGTTAATCTCCGTCGACCCTTCCGCGAAAGAGGCCTTGAGCGGATATCTCTATGCCAGCTGCCACAAGATACCACTCCTGCACTGGACGAAAGGTGTACGGATGCTCCCTACAGGCCATCACGCAAATGTCCCTCCATCGGACAAGGTACAACTGGTTCTGGCCCATTTCAAGTTCACCCCCGCGTTCCCTGACCGGATTAGTGACGCGCTGGCAACGAAAGCCTATTGGAATTCGTCCATAGAATACCGTTTTCTTGACATGGCAACCAAGCTGCTTTCAAACTGGCCTCTGGCGGGGGAGCGGACGTTTCGCTACACATCATCGGTCGATCTCGAAAAATGCGGTCTGCTGTTCTCGCACCTGCCCTGACTGAGGAGCGAGACATCCGAATACTAACTCAGGGACTCGGAACGTACCAATATACCATTATTTAATACGCGATACAAAAAGGCCCCGTTAGTCGGTGCTTGCACCGTCCGATGGGGTCTTGCTTTACATTAAACCTTGCA
>CAIYZD010000278.1 GCA_903930585.1 uncultured Geobacteraceae bacterium
CCGCAGATATGGATGCCTATCTTTCCAAGCCGGCCCGTGCTGCAGATATCCTGGCAACGATCAATCAGCTGGTACCGGAGCGACAATCGTACAGCCAGGAAAGTCAGGCAATTGAGTCAAATCCGGAGTGTCCGGCAGGTGAGATACAACCGGTACCTCCCGAGAAAACGGTTCCGGTGTTTGATAAAGCCGAGTTGCTTGAGCGTCTTGGCGGCCATGCGGATATGCTGGGGCGGTTCATAGAGATGTTTACTCGAAATGTCGCAGGTTACATGGAGGCGCTTGTATCCGCCGCAGAGCGGGGGGACGGCGAGCAGGTGCGCATTCAGGCGCATACTATCAAGGGGGCGGCAGGCAATATTTCCGCCCGTCTTATATGGGAAACCGCTGCCGTCATAGAAGCTCACGCACGGGAGGGACGGCTCGATGCCGCGATAGGGATGATTGCGCAACTTCAAGATGATCTGCAGGCGTTTCAGCATGAAATCGGGAGGCTCACCGCAGACGAGTAGAAAGATCAATAACCGTCTGGTTGCAATAGGAACAAACCGGCGCTGAAGCATTTTTATCAGGTTTTGGGATCTGAAGTGGAATGATAGGTTTTACTTCCTGTCTCTATACGCCCATAACGATATGGCATTGGTAAGAATTGTAACTATTGATAAAATAAAGATTACCTTTAGAAATATTGCATTCTTCAGCGTATTGACAAATTATGCTTTTATTTTTTACTCTGCGCCATTTTATGTTTTTTTTCTCTGCCAAATTATACCTGTAGTGACATAATCAGAGCCCGTCGAATGAGTTGGCGTGTTGAATCCTAATTCGTGAGCGAGTATTTTAATGAAGGCTAATATCGATATCGTTTTAGCTGATTTTCTGTTATGTAAGAAACTTAAAGCTCAGTGGTGCGAAAGTGCCTGCAAAGCAATAGCAACAATCAGAAATATTGGAAAGCCTTTGGTTCATTTATTACGGTTGATCCAGTTATGTCGTGAGATGAAATGAGGTAGAATATGAACTCCTTCAGAGTACCCCGCGGGGAAATATCAAAGATGCTCTGGCAGCTATCAATGCCGGTTGTGATAATGCTTTGCATGTGTCACACAGCACGGGCTGATGAACTGGCGACAAACGAAGGTGAAGATGCCGTCGACATTAGCTCGCTTAGCAAAATGAGCCTTGAAGCGTTGATGGACATTGAAATTACCTCGGCCTCACGAAAGTCCCAGCGACTTGCCGATGTCGCTTCCGCAGTATTCGTCATCAATCAGGAAGACATTCGAAGGTCAGGCGCCACGAGCATTCCTGACCTGCTCCGTATGGCCCCCGGCGTTCAGGTTGCCCGCATCGATTCCAGCAAGTGGGCCGTCTCCATTCGCGGCATGAACGGTCGTTTTTCCAACAAACTTCTGGTGTTGAAAGACGGCCGGAGCATCTATACACCACTCTTTTCCGGGGTCTACTGGGAAACCCAGGACACCCCGCTGGAGGATATTGAGAGAATTGAGGTCATTCGTGGTCCTGGTGCTGCGCTGTGGGGTTCCAACGCAGTTAACGGCGTTATCAACATCATCACGAAAACGTCGGCCGATACTCATGGTGTCCTGGTCAGCTCCGGTGGCGGCACCTTTGAGAAACAGTTCGGCACTGTCCGGTACGGCAGCAAATCAGGCGAATCCAGTGATTTCAGAATCTATGCACAACACTCCGGTCGTGGTGATGGTGACGACAGTCGCGGAGCCTCTGCCAATGACTCCTGGAACATCTCCACAGGCGGGTTCCGTTTTGATTCGCAACTCACTTCACGGGACACCTTCAGCTTGCAGGGAGATGTCTACACCAGTGCGTATAACGAAACCTATACTCTCTATCGACTGCCGACCCTGAGTGATCCAACCTATTCTTTCGTGCAGCAGGCTTCGTCAGAAGGCAATGGTGGCAATCTGAGGAGCCGCTGGCAGCGAACCTTGTCCTATACGGACAGCATTGCTTTGCAGCTATCCTACGATCACTACCAGCGCCGCATGGTGGTTCTGGATGAGGTCCGTGACACCATGGATCTTGATTTTCAACATCGTTTTGCCTTGGGGGGGAGAAACGATATTATCTGGGGAGCAGGTTATCGTTACAGCCATGACAACTTGGGCGTAACCCCCTATATTTCATTTTCAGAGCCGAGCAAAGGTGCTCATCTGATGAGCGGCTATCTGCACGATGAAATCAGCCTGGTACCCACGAAACTTTCCCTGGTGCTTGGCGCCCGCCTTGAGTACAACGACAATCCGGATCTGGCGTTTCAGCCGAACGGGCGTCTTATCTGGACTCCTCTGCCTCAGCATACCTTCTGGGGCTCTGTTTCCCGCGCCATACGCACTCCCTCCCGGGGTGACAGTGATATCACCTATCGCTATCGGACCCTGCCCCCCGGGACGCTTGGGAATCCGTTGCCGATGCAGCTGGAAATTATCGGCAGCTCAAATTTTGCCTCGGAAAAAATCATTGCCTACGAGTTGGGGTATCGCACGGAGCCGTTTCACCGCCTCACCTGTGACGTTTCGCTGTTCTATAATAATTATAACAGTCTGAGAGTTCTGCAGACCGGGGCGCCGTACCTCCTGTCACCAGCCAGCCTATCGCAACCGATGCTGCTGAGCAACGACATGCATGGGCATACCTACGGCTACGAAATCTCCGCGACTGCGATGCCGTATGACTGGTGGAAGCTCCAGCTGGCCTATAGCTATCTTAAATCCTACATGTCTCTGGACAATGGCAGTGTTGACGAGACCAATCGAAGTAATGCCGCCAGCGGCAGTCCGCGCAATCAGTTTTCACTCCGTTCGCTGTTCAGCCTTGGCAATCAAGTTGAACTTGATTTCTGGGTTAGAGGTGTCGACCGGGTCGATTCCATTGACAGTGTCTCTATTGCCGGTTATGTCACCACAGATATCCGGCTGGCCTGGAAGCCTGCCCGTACGGTTGAACTTTCCCTGGTCGGCCAGAATATGATGCAGTCCAGGCATGCAGAATACATTCCCGAGTTCATCAACACGACACCGTCCGAAATGCCACGTAGTATCTACGGCAAGCTGAGACTGAACTTCTGATGCAAATGCGGAAATTCGTACTGAGCATAGCATGGGTGACCCTGCTCGTGGCGCTGTCCGGCAGCGGGACAGCGGTTGCCGAAGGCGGTAAGCCGACAGAGAATGCGGTCAAATCAGCGATGATCTTCAATATGATCAAGTTTGTTGACTGGCCGGCCGAGGCACTGGCAAATGATGCCGGAACCATAACTGTGTGCGTATTAGGCAAAGGGGGACTGGCTGGAGCCCTCGATGCTTTACAGGGTGAACAGCTGAAAGGGCGCAAGGTCGTTGTCCGCCAGATCAAACAAGTTGCGGATACAGGGAATTGCCAGGTTCTGGTGATCGGTGACGTCGAACGCCGAATAGTAACCACCGTCATTGAACAAACCCGGCAGCTGCCGCTACTGACAATCAGTGACCTGCCGAACTTTGCCCAGGCAGGCGGTGTGGTCGGTTTTGTTGAACAGAGTGGTAAAATCCGCTTTGTCATTAACCTTAGCGCATCGGCACAACACAAAGTCAGGATACATTCGTTGCTGCTCAAGATGGCACGGATAGTTCAGGACTCACAATGATGGTGCGATTCAATCAAAGACTGCCGCTCAAGTACAAAATTATGGCTCTCATCATGCTTGCCTGCTGCGTGACGTTAGTGGTGACTACGCTCTCGTTCCTGGTAAGTGAGATCAAAGACATCCATCATGACCAGCAGGAAAGTACGTCTGCCTTGGCAAATATACTTGCCGCCAACACTGCAGTTGCTCTTACATTCAATGACCCCCAGTCGGCCACGGACACCATGGAATCTCTCCGGGTTCGTTCCGATATCCTGGCGGTTTACATTTTCAGCAGTGACGATCGCCTCTTTATCCGCTATACGGCCAATCAGAAAAAAACGGACGCACTGCCGCTGGAAATGTTGTCCGCATCTGCCACTCCAGCTGATTATCGGCGTGTGCTGGATAAGCTCGATACGGAATCGTCCGCAGCTCGCATCGGCGGGGCACATTTAAGTCGTCCCATTATACTTGATAACCGCACCATTGGCACGGTAGTAATCTTTTCCGATCCGCATATCGTGATGAAGCGCGTCAACAGAACCTTTGTCGTGGCATTGATGATAATGGCAGTATCCATGGCGATTTCCTACCTTCTGGCTTTCTGGCTGCAGCGGGTAATGTCTGCCCCCGTCTTACGCTTGGCCGATATCATGAAACGGGTATCCGAAAGTAAGGACTATTCGCTCCGGATAGACAGGCCGAGTATGGATGAGATTGGAATCCTGTACGCCGGATTCAACGAAATGCTCGGTGAGATTGAGGATCGCAATTACCTGCTGAAATCATCCCTTGAAGAGACTTTGCAGCGCGAACAGCTGGTTGACAACAAAAACCGTGAGCTGGCTGCAGAAGTCAGTGAGCGGAGACTTGCCGAAGAATCGCTCCAAAAAGAGAGGGATTTTGTTGAAAGCCTTTTTGAGACCGCCCAGGTTATCATGCTTGTGCTTGACAATGATGGGCTCATTAAACGGTTTAATCCGTATTTGGAGGAAGTTTCCGGCTATCGGCTCGAAGAGGTGTATGACAAAGAGTGGTTCTCCGTGTTCCTCGCTGAAGACGATATGCTGCGGCTCCGGAGGATATTTCAGGAAAACGGGCTCGGACAGGTTGCCCGGAACAGCACATACGGCATTGTGGCCAAAGACGGCAGTACCCGCGAAATAGAATGGCATGAAAAAACGCTTCATGATGCCGGCGGCGGTCTTATCGGACTCCTTTTAATCGGCCTGGACATCACCGAACGGCGTCATGCCGAAGCGCATATCCGTAAGCTTTCCCATGGCATTGAAAACAGTGCTACGGCGGTTTTTATTACGGACTTATACGGCACTATCGAATATGTCAACGCCAAATTCACCAACGTCACCGGCTTCAGTTCTGAAGAGACGCTTGGCCAGAACCCTCGGATTTTCAAGACGGAACTGACCCCGCAGGAGGTGTTCAGCGACCTTTGGTCCACGATTCTCAAGGGGGATGTCTGGCGCGGCGAACTTCGCAACCGTCGTAAAAACGGTGAAATATACTGGTCGGTTACATCCATTTCTCCCCTGCGCAATGAGCAGGGAGACGTTACTCACTTTATTGCCAATGTTGAGGATATCAATGATAGAAAAAATGCCGAGGCCACCATTGAGAAGCTGGCTTACTACGACCCACTGACCGGCCTGCCCAACCGTCGACTGCTTCAAAGCCGACTGCTCAGTTCCATGAAGCGATGTCGACGGTCGGGTAACAACCTTGCCCTGCTGTATCTGGATCTTGACCGTTTTAAAAACATCAACGACAGCCTGGGACATCACGCAGGAGACCAGTTGCTGCAACAGATAGCGGAACGTTTCAGTGCGGTGCTGCGTGAGGATGACATGGTCTGCCGACTCGGTGGCGACGAATTTGCCATAATTCTCCACGACATCCAGCGAAATGATTTTGCCGCCCAGGTCGCTGAAAAACTGATCGTTGCGGCAAGTTCGCCGATCTTTATCACAGATGCCGAAGTAGTCGTGACCGTCAGCATTGGTATTGCCCTGTTCCCCATGGATACGGATGATGGCGAAATTCTGGCCAAATATGCCGATATTGCGCTCTATCACGCCAAGGGTGAGGGCAAAAATACCTATCGTTTTTACGCCAATGATCTGAATCTTGAATCGCATGACCGATTGCGCATGGAAGGGGCTCTCAGACATGCTCTCGACCGTGACGAACTCACTCTGCACTATCAGGCAAAGGTCTGTCTGAACCTGGGCAGTGTGATAGGAGTTGAGGCGCTGCTGCGCTGGAACACTCCGGAGTATGGTTTGGTATCACCGCTCCGCTTTATTCCGCTTGCGGAAGAATCCCGGCTGATCATCCCGATCGGGGAGTGGGTGTTGCGCACTTCCTGTCTGCAGCAGGTCGCCTGGCAGCAGCAAGGGCTTGATTTGACGGTCGCTGTCAATCTTTCGGCGATTCAGTTCAACACGCCTTCATTTATTAAGCGTATTGCGATGATTATCGCTGAAACCGGGATCCAACCTGACCGTCTGGAAATTGAGCTGACCGAAAGCGCGTTGGTCAGTGATCCTGAATCAGCCAGCACTATCCTGGGACAGCTTCGCAATCTGGGGGTTTCCATTGCCATCGATGACTTTGGCACCGGCTATTCCTCCCTGAGTTATCTCAAAACGTTCCCGGTAAATGTCTTAAAGATAGACCGGTCGTTCATACGGGATCTGGAAACCAACTCCGGTGACCGCGCCATAGCCCGCTCGATTGTAGACCTTGCGGATAACCTTGGAATGAAAACTGTTGCCGAGGGGGTGGAAACAGAGGAACAGTCGAGGATACTGGCAGAAATAGGCTGCAGTTGCCTCCAGGGGTTTCTGTTCGCCCGGCCAGTTGTTGCAGCGGATCTACCCTATGTAGTAAGTAATATAGACGTAAATAATCACCTATGACAAGTTAATCCAAACTTTTCTCAAAAGAGAACAGTACCCTGTAAGCAATCTGAAGCAATCCAGCACTTATTGCTACCTTCCGCCAAACGCAAGCGGCCGCCCTTTTGGTATTACCCCGCATGGTGCTGAACTCATTGAACTTGCCAACCAGATACAGCATGGACGTATCAAAAGAGTTCAACTCTGAACGCAACACTCGGCTCAACCGAGCGGTCCCCGGCGGCTCAATCTTCTGCTCACGAAACCAATCTCCAACCAGCTCCAACAGCCGTTCAATCGAATAATCTATCGGCAGTAAATCGGCATTGACCCAAGAAAACAGAGCCTGTTTTAGCTCGGGAGTCATCAGCCGAATATTAAAGAATGACAAAATCCCCGCTCGTTGACGTACTGCAGGACGACCATCCCAATCATACAATATCAGCAGGCAATTCCTTAATCCCGGAAGGGAAGCGCCCCTGATATTGAAAAACTGGCTCAGACCAATACCAGGCATAAATCAGCACTCGCAACATTGCTTACATTGAAATTCCAGATGTTCGATAAAACGCAAACAGTGCCGAATTACAAAAAGGCCCTTATCGGACGGAAACTATGTAAATACGATAAAAAAGAGTTGATTAGTCTTGTCTTGGTGTGGTATTGTAAAAAAACCATTAAATAATATTTAATTGATAATAACATGACAGAAAATGGAGGTGTCGTGAAAAGAGCTTGTAAGGCTTTGCTGCCACAAGCAATGGGTCATTGTATTACGTGTAGTGCCACAGGAGAAAAATAAGTTCCTATCCCACTTACTTAACAGGAGAACAACATGAACAAAATCATTAGAGGTGTCCTCATGCTGCTGTTCGCATCACTTTCTTTAATCGGTTGCAGCGGTAGCGATGGAGGAGGTGCAGCCAATTTCACCGGTAAATTTGTCGATGCCACTGTAGAGGGGCTCGGTTATAAATGCGGCCCATCAACCGTGCTTTCTGGCTCAACCACTGCCACGGGTGAATTCACCTGTCCTGCAGGACAAGCTGTAGCCTTTTATGTGGGCGACATCCAGATTGGCTCAGTTGCATCACCGACAGCAGTGGTCACACCACTGGACTTGGTCGGTGCGAATGCAACTCCTGGCAACGCCAAAGTAATGAATATCGTTCGCTTCTTGATGTCGATCAGCAGCACAAATCCAACCTCGGGCAAATTGACAATAGACCCCGCAGTGGTCGCGGCGGCAGCGGGTAAAACTATTGACTTTGCCACAGCAACCAATGGGTTGGATACCTTGATTACAACCATCAGGTCAGGTGCAACGGTTTACACCAATGCACAGGCGACTTCTCATGTTACCGCAAGTGTTAATGGACTGTTTGCAGGCAATTATTCCGGGACATACAGCGGTACAGCGAGCGGTACCTGGAGTATTACTATTGATGCGAATGGCGCAGTAACCGGTTCAGTGGATGGTGTTGCAGGTACGATAACGGGCAACATGGCAACCACACTCAGCACAGGCTCGACGTACGGATTTACGGGCACTGGAAATGGAACCGCTTGGGGAGGGACGTTGAACATTAGCTCAAAAGTGTTCAGCGGTACGTGGAATGGTACGAGTGGCGGCACTTTTACGGGTTCGGCTTCATCGCCCCCAGTTGCTGCAAATCCCACCATCGCCAGCTTTACGCCAGCAACAGGGGCGGTGGGCACAAGTGTAAACGTCACGGGTACAAACCTTATGTCTGTTACTCAAGTTTTATTTACAGGCCCCGCACCGAGCACATCATTTGTAACTGGCACACTTGTCTCAAAAGCCTCCACCCTTATTACAACCGCTATTCCAACTGGATTAGCAGCGGGCAGCTATACCGTTTCTGCTGTCTATCCTGGCGGTGAAGTTGCTGCTGCAGGCGCATTTACGGTGACGCCGAGTGGTGGCGGAGGAAGCACAACACCCACCGTCACAGGCTATAGCCCCGCGACAGGTGCAGTCGGCACGACGGTGACCATCACGGGAACAAATCTGGGTCTTGGCTTTCCGCCCGCGCCGATTGTGAAATTCGGCACGACTGCGACAAGCGCGCCTGTGCTTACAGGCCAAACGAGCCTTACCGTACCTGTTCCAGCAGGTTTGGCAGCGGGCGCATACGCAATCACCATTGGAGGTTTATCGGGTACGCCAATGACCGTGGGGACGTTCAACGTGACTTCTGCGGGCGGCGGCGGTGCATCAGGGCTCACGTTCTCCCCCGCGTTTAATGGCACAAGCACTATAGCGAATTCTGCACCAATAGTTGCAGGGAGTATATTTTTGTATGCACAAAACAATTATCAGCAACAATTTTCAGTGACATATACCCCTGTTAGTGGGTCAACGCCAGAGGGACTGACCATTACAGCAACCTCTGTAGTAAACTCGACTGCTCAGGTTGCACTTGTAAATCAAGTTACTTCAGCTAATAACTTGAGTCCTACGTGCGTTCTAACAGCCCATGCGCTTCTTCCGACTTGCGCAAATGCGGGTATTACATTTAATAAAGGTACTGGAAATATAAGTTTTACAAACACACCGATGGCCATCAATACCGGTTCAACGGCACCTCAATCGACTGCGTTTACCGTGAACGGCACCCTGACGTTCCCACCGTTCTAATTTATCCAGCTACAAACGGGTAGGGGGCAGAATTACTTCCGCCCCCTACCCACACCACCGTGAGTACGGCTCTGTTACGGAGATTTACATTAGCTTGTTGAAATGTCTAAACCGTCGGTGGATCACTGTAAACAACACAACCATTCCACCAAGGGATTCGAAGCACAGACCGGCGGAATTTATCCCATCAGTAATAAAACAGCCGTAACACCTTTGTACATAAGGTTTTACGGCTGTTTTATTGAATCCATTTTTCTTGGAAATACACGGCTTTTTCATGATGGTCGCGGACAGCTGGTAAATATTGAAAGCGACCTCCTCACTATCGAAGAACAGGGTGAAGACATCGATCTGGACCTGGTCAACAAAGTTTTTCGTGCTGCCCACTCTATCAAAGGGGGTGCCGGTTTTCTCAACCTGAACACGGGTAATCGGTTGCCAAGTGTTTACGACCTTGAGATTATTAACGAGGCTCAGACAGCTGTTAAGGCTGCTAACCGTACCTTGATTGTACCTGCTTTGACGGCAGAATATATAGGGTCTACAGAACCAACGGAGTTAAAAGCGGCGGCATAGAACCGCCACCGTATATGGATCGCTCTCACTGTGGCGGGGTATCGCGCTCGAGAAGTATATTTTCTACTCCGCGCCATTTTATGGCTTTTTAAAAAGAGTCGTGCAACCATAACTTTGTAAAATTCCAACTTTATGCCTTTTTTCTATTCCAACTTTATGCTTTTTTATGTAATGACATATGTTCTCACTATTCATATTGGAAAAAAGCGCGACAATATCGTGGAGAGAAGCAAAATGACACTGATTCCACAAAGGAGTAGAGCGTATTATGAAGGTAATGATTGATTTATGTGTCGTACCGATAGGTGTCGGAGTTTCCCTGTCCCCATACATCGCTGCCTGCGAAAAGGTGCTGACGGCTGCCGGACTTAAGACCTCACTGCACTCATACGGTACGGATATCGAGGGGGAGTGGGATGCCGTCTTTGCGGCCGTAAAACGCTGCCATGAAGTGGTGCACGAAATGGGGGCGCCGCGCATCACTACGACCATCAGGCTGGGTACCAGGACAGACCGGGACCAGAGTATGGAAGACAAAATCAGAAGTGTGCGAGAGAAGCTTTGAGAAGAATCTCCGTACTCCGATTTGTAACAGGGTTCCTGCTCACCTGCGGATTGTTGTTTTTATTATCCTGCAGTAAGACCCCTCAGATAGCAAAGTTGCCGTCCGACGGGGTAGTCTTGGCTTTTGGTGACAGCATTACTTTTGGTACCGGAGCTGCAACTGCCGAGAGCTATCCGAGCGTCCTTGAGAAGCTCATCGGAAGGCGCGTCGTGAATGCGGGAGTGCCGGGTGAGGTGACAGCAGAAGGAAGAGTCCGGCTTGTTTCGGTGCTTGATGAGTATAATCCGGCTTTGATGATTCTCTGTCTCGGCGGTAACGATTTTCTGCGGCATCAGGATAAAAACAAGACGGCAGAGAATCTGAAAGCGATGATCTCTCTCGCTCGAAGCCGTGGCATTAGCGTTGTGCTCATAAGCGTTCCCAAGCTCCGCTTGTGGTTGAGGGTGCCAAAGTTCTACGGTGAGCTTGCCAATGAGTTCGCCATACCTTTGGAAGGAAAAGCGTTGAAACAGATCCTCTCAAAAAGGAGCCTGAAATCAGACGCGATTCATCCCAATGCGGCAGGTTACACCATTTTGGCCGAGTCGGTGGCACAACTGCTGCGCAATTCCGGTGCCCTGTAGGGATGATTGGGTTTTTAAGGTTGGTTTCCTAATGTGTGGCGTTTCAAACTATCTACCACTTAAAGTGTTCTTATTATGGCAAATTACTACGTATTATAGTCGTGACCGTACATCACGGCCTATCAGCATACCAGTCAAACCCAAACAATATAAATAACCTAAATAACAGCATGTTATGACGTTTAATATGTTTTTTTATTGACTTATTATCTTTCAAAGAGTTACCTTTAAGTTACCTTGATGTTCTAAAAGGCGACTTTAACCGAAAATAGGTAACTGTCATGGCCGAAAGATTCGGATTCACTGAAAAACGTATTAAGGACTTGCAGCCGACACCGGGTAAACAAGTTGAATACTTCGACGAAAAAGACAAGCTCTTCGGCGTCAGGGTTTCACCCGGCGGAAGAAAGACCTTCTTTGTCAAGAAGCGTGTTCATGGTCGATTGCACCGCGTATGCCTTGGGAATGGCGCATGGCCTGAGGTGACAGTACAAAAGGCCCGCGAAGAGTACCACAAGGCACTTGATGAGCTACGGAAGGGCATCAACCCCAATCTGGACAAGAAACGCCGCACAGCAGAAAACTCAGATAAACGCGGAATATTGTCAGCGGTATTTGAAAGTTACCTTTCGGATTCAGATATTAAGGATGTGACCAAGAGTGGTTATAGATACAACTTCAACCACCTTAAAGATTGGGGTGGTAAACGGGTTGAAGACATTACAACCACAATGATAAAAACCCGGTTCAAAGAAATATCGGCAACCGCACCATACGCGGCAAACAGGGCGATAGGCTTACTTGATTATCTCATGGATCATTCTATGAAGGAACTTAAACGCCCAGCCGTCAACCCGGTTAAAGATATTAAGTGGAATGAGGAAAAACCCCGGCGGGTAAATATAGCACCTGAGAATATGCCCGCATTCATTGCCGCACTGGACAATGTAAAAGGTGACTCAGGATCGGAACTGTATAAACTGTTGCTGTTCACTGGCTTGCGGAAATCTGACGCCATGGAGTTGCAGTGGTCAAAAGTAGACCTTGAAAAGAAAACTCTTTACGTTGCAGAGACAAAGAACGGCGAACCCCTGCACATTCCTATTTCGGACTTCGTTGTTGACCTACTGAGGGGCCGCAAGGAAAAAACGCAAGGCTCTATATGGGTGTTCCCTTCTCATAGCCGTACAGGTCACGTAATGAACACCAGTAATTTCGACCAGCAGATCGTGGCGCAAGGTATCAAGATTTTCCCCCACATTCTCCGCAAACGGTTTACTACTACCGCGAATCTTCTATGCCCCGGTTTTGTTGTGGACATCCTGACTTCTCATATCCCGACCGGATCAGTTGCAGATAAAAACTACACCATACCGTCGCCGGAAGAATTGCGCCCATTCACTGAGCAGACAACGGCGGAGTTGCTGCATATGATTGAGCATGGCAAGCCGAGTAAAAAAATGCTTGAAAAACTATTCGAGTCCTGATGCCGTTATCAAATTGAGTATCTAACCCATATGGATTGACCCGACCTGCAAGGTCGGCTCAATCCAATGTTCAAGAAGCCC
>CAIYZD010000279.1 GCA_903930585.1 uncultured Geobacteraceae bacterium
TGACCCATCATAACCTTTAAGCCGTTCCACTAATTCTGTAACTGTCATAAATAACCCCCTCCAAGATGAATTTATGGCCAGAGTATGTCATACCGCTTAAATAGTTTAAACCATTAATATTGCTTTCGTTTTTGACAGATTACTTGTCGGAAAACCAGCAAGACCACTACCGTGTCATGCGACACCCCTGCCAGCTTCGCCAGTTCTTCGCGGGTGATGATTGGGGGTTGTGCAGTTTTCTGCATAAGGCTGTACTGGTTAATCCCGCACTCTTGTTTTGCTTTCGCCCTCTTCTGGCGAACGCATATTAACCACCACCCCGATATTATCCATTACTCCTACAAAAATTAAATATAAAAAACCAGCTTCGATCAAGGCTGCTTTTATCATGTCTATAGATATAAAGTGGTAATTGTTATACTATAAAACCTATGCATTCTTATACAAACGTATCGTAGTAACATGTAGTCAAATGTAGTCACAAAAAGTCTGTTAAGCGGCTTAAACACTGACTGTGGATGCATCGAAAGATGCGGCTTTTTTTGTGCGTGCTGCGGGAGTATACTGCTCAAAAGGCGAAGATGAAAGCAGGTAACGGGAAAGAGGAAGTGGAAATTATGTCTGATCAGATCGTTCGAGCATTATGCCTGTCAGGTGGCATCAGGGTTCTTGTCTGCAATGCCGGTTTGTTGGCGCGTGAAATATGCTCGCTGCAAGGGGCATCAGCGACGGCAAGTATTGCACTGTCCCGTGGATTGGCAGGGGGAGCTTTGATGGGTGCCCTTCTTAAAGACGGACAACGGGTAGCCCTCAAATTTGAAGGCAATGGACCGCTCCGCAAGATGATTATAGAGGCGGACAGCGACGGGGCGGTGCGAGGCTGTGTCGGTGATCCGGACGCCGATCTCGAACCGGTGCAGGGAAAATGGAATGTTGCCGGGCTGATCGGCAAGGCCGGTTTCCTGACGGTTTCCAAGGATCTTGGAGCGGGGGGGCGCCCCTATCCGGGTGTTGTGCAATTGGTCAGCAGTGAGGTCGGTGAAGATCTGGCTTATTATTTGACCGATTCGGAGCAGACCCCTTCGGCAGTGGGATTAGGTGCGACGTTGACTGACGACGGTCTGGTTGCTGTCTGTGGCGGTTTTCTGGTTCAGGCGTTGCCAAAGGCGGACGAGGGTGAGCTGGAGAAAATAGCTGCGCGGGTAGCTGGTTTGCCCGCGTTATCGGTTCTGCTAGCCGAGAGTGGAGCCGAAGGACTTGTTCGGGAACTTTTCGGTGATATACCGTATACCCTCCTTGAATCTCATGACATTTTCTTCCGGTGCGGCTGCGGGCAGGACAAGGTCGAACGGGCACTTTTGACGTTGGGTAGTGAAGAATTACGGGATATGCGCTCGAAGGAAAGCGGTGCCGAAGTGACCTGCGAATTTTGCCGGAAAACATATAGTCTGGGCGCGGCCGCGTTGGACGATTTGATTGCGCAGGCCTCGGAAAAGCCGGGACGCTAGCGTGCCGACCGTATTAGTGACGATTGCCTACGACGGCACGAACTACTCCGGTTGGCAGGTGCAGCCGAACGGAATAGCGGTGCAGCAGGTTGTTGAGGAAGCGCTTGAGCAGTTGCTGAAAGAGCGGGTGCAGGTGCGCTCTTCCGGACGAACCGACGCCGGCGTGCATGCCCGGGCGATGGCGGCATCGTTTATTACGAACCGTAATCTGCCGCTGCGCGCTTTTGTGGAAGGTGTCAACCGTTTTCTACCCGCGGATATTGCCATTCAGGAGGCCCGTATGGTTCCTGAAGGATTCAAACCAATTACCATGGCGCATGCCAAGCACTATCGTTATACCATTATCAATTCATCCATCCGCTCACCGCTTGATCGGCTGTACAGCTGGCAGGTCCGGGAACCGCTTGACCTGGCCGCAATGGAGGAGGCTGCCGTCCGGTTTGTCGGCAGACACGATTTCGCTGCGTTCCGCGCCTCTAATTGTGTTGCCAGAACCACGGTCAGGAGGATAGATTCCGTTACAATTGCCCGGGAGGGAAACCGGATCGTTGTTGACGTAATCGGCGGCGGGTTCCTGAAAAACATGGTTCGCGTGATGGTCGGCACCCTTGTTGATATCGGAAAGGGGCGCTTTATACCGGCGGATATTGAGAAACTGCTGTTGAAGGGAGACAGAAAAGAGGCCGGCAGTACGGCGCCGGCGTGCGGATTATGTCTGATGCAGGTGTTTTATCCCGAGAAATTTACTTCTCCGCCAGAAGGCGCTTGATCGACTGTTCCATGGAACGGCCGATTTCACTGGAATAGCCTCGATAGATCTCGATAACGGTACCTTTTTTATCGATCAGGTACATGATCGGCACTGACCGGACGCCAAAATCCGCGGTTGCCGAATCTCCTGCCAGTGCCAGCGGATAATTGACCTGGAATTCACCGGTAAATGTCCTGATTACCCGCTCCCCGTCCTCATCCACGCTCAGACCGAGTATCTGAAGACCCTGTTTGCCATACTTGCGATTCATGCTGACCAAATGCGGTATCGATTGACGGCATGGGTGGCACCATGTGGCAAAAAAGTCAACTATCAGTACGTGGCCGCGATAATTGTCCCGAGATATGATCTGGCCTGTGGTGGAAGTGACCGTGAAGTTCGGTGCGGCCTGCCCCGGTCGGGGAGCCGCATCAACCGTACCGGGAAAGGTCAGGAATGATGCGGCAATGGCGACCAGCAGGATTCTGATGAGGAGTAATGCGGAATTCATCGCCCCTAGAGCGCTTTGGCGATAAGCGCGTCAAGCTGAGACTTCGGTACAGCTCCGACAACCTGGTCGAGCACTGCGCCATTTTTGAACAAAATCATGGTAGGAATGCCCCGCACGCCATATTTGCCGGGGGTTGCCTGGTTTTCGTCGACATTTACCTTGCCTACTTTTATTTTTCCGGCATATTCGTCGGCAACGGTATCGACAAGGGGGGCGATCGCTTTGCACGGTGCACACCACGTAGCCCAAAAATCAACAAGCACCGGGATGTCGGATTGCAACACATCACGGTCAAAATTTGCATCGGTAAATGCGAGTACGTTTTCACTGGCCATCTGGTAGATCTCCTTTGAGTATGGTAACTGTCGCTGGATGATATACCAGACCGTGAAAAAATCAAGAGCAAACTCCGTGAACGGCATATCGTTGAAAAGGGAGCGAGAGGAGAGTATGATGACCGCATGGAGGAACAGGGAATGCCTACTCTGGCGCTGAACATTCAGATGCACGGCAAGCAGGCGGTCATTATCGGAGGTGGTGCGGTAGCACTGCGCAAACTTCGTACCCTGTTGGCAGCGGGTGCGTGCGTAAGGGTGGCGGCGATGACTATCTGTCCTGAAATTGCCGTTCTGCGTGATGCCGGGGAAATCTCGGTCAGGCAGGGATGGTATCGGGAGTCTGACCTGGACAAGGCGTTTTTAGTGATCGCCGCTACTGACAACCCCCAGGTGAACAAGCAGATTTGTCGCGCTGCGAGTGAACGGGGGATTCTTGTTGCTGTTGCAGATGACCCGGCTGCGGGGGACTGCATGTTTCCGGCTGTTTTGCAGCGAGGCGATCTTGAAATAACTGTTTCCACCGGTGGGCGCAGCCCGACGTTTGCCGTTGATGTACGGGATTGCATAGCCGGACATATCGGCAGTGAATACGGAACAATCCTTGAGCGGCTGGCCGCAGAACGAGAAAAGCTGTTGACGAACGGGAGTTCCAGCACATACAATGCACAAGTTTTACGCTCGCTTGCCAGGCGTTTGATCGCCGATGTCTCTGAACGCAAGGAATCATTGTCATGACACACCTGTTTTTCTTCTGTACTGTGGCCTTTTATGGCTGTGCAACCGCTGCATATCTTGCCTGTCTTGTGCGCACGTCACCGTTCCTGACGCAGTGGGCCGGGCGCATACTTGCTGCCGGTTTCGCCGCGCATCTGCTTTCGACCATACACCTCGCCAGTAAACTGAAATATTTGCCGCTTACAAACATGCAGGAATCGTTGTCGTTTTTCAGTCTTGCCATAGTTGGAGGCTTTATCTTTTTCGAGCGCAAGTATAAAGTCACGACGCTCGGTTCGTTTGTTATTCCGGTCGCGCTTGTCATGCTGGTTGCCTCAAGTTCTTTGCACGCGGAAGGTCGTCAGCTTCATCCGGTTTTACAGAGTAACTGGTTCTGGTTTCATGCGTTGCTGGCTTTTGCGAGTTATGCCTGCTTCACTATTGCCGCCGGTGTTGCGGTCATGTACCTGATTCAGAGATATTTTCTTAAAAAGAAGCATTTTGGTGCGCTCTTCCGGAAACTTCCGTCGCTCGATACGATGGACGAAATAAGTTATCGCTGCATGACCGTTGGATTCCCGCTTTTGACGGTAGCCATAATTTCCGGCTCCATCTGGTCAGAACAGTCCATGGGAAGTTACTGGGTATGGGACCCCAAGCAGACGTGGTCGCTGATTATCTGGTTCCTCTATGCGGCGCTTCTTCATGGCCGGCTCACCATCGGCTGGCGTGGCAAGCGGGCCGCTATTCTTGCGATTCTCGGTTTCATCGTGGTGTTGTTTACGTTTCTCCTTATGAAACACAGTATTGTCTGGTAGCCTCGCTGCCAGTAATTTATTATTCATCCTGGACTGTTCTTAATCATGAATATCATCGTTGTCGGCCTCTCTCACAAAACTGCTACAGTTGAGATTCGTGAAAAGGTGGCTTTTTCTCCAAACCAGATTGAAAAGCCGCTCAGCGAGCTGATCAAGCTTGAGGGTATTATCGAGGGGGTTATTGTCTCAACCTGCAACCGGGTCGAGATTTATGCCACAACCCGTGATATTGCCGGCGGCATAGCCCGCATCAAGCGGTTCATGGCCGAGTATCATCATCTGCCATTCGAAGCGATTGAGCCGCATCTGTACAGCTACCATGCCGAGTCAGCCATCCGTCACGTGTTCCGGGTAGCTTCCAGTCTTGACTCAATGGTGGTCGGCGAACCGCAGATTCTGGGGCAGATCAAAACCTCCTACGGCTATGCCGCCGAATTCAAATCTTCGGGAATTATACTCAATCGCTTTCTTCACAAGGCTTTTTCGGTTGCCAAACGGGTGCGTACCGAAACGAAAATAGCTTCTTCCGCCGTCTCGGTTGCGTTTGCCGCCGTGGAACTGGCAAAAAAAATTCTGGGAGATTTGTCCGATAAGACCGTCATGCTGATTGGCGCCGGCGAAATGTGTGAGCTGGCGGCCAAGCATTTCCTTAACAGCGGCGCCAAAGGGGTAATGGTCACCAACCGTACCTTTGAACGGGCAGAGCGTCTGGCGGAGGAGTTCGGCGGTGAAGCGATCCGTTTCGAATCGCTCTTCGAACATCTTCATCGGGCCGATATCGTCCTGTCGTCTACCGGCGCTCCGCACTGCATCATCGGACCGAAGGATGCCGAAGACGTCGTCAAACGGCGCCGGTTCAAGCCGATCTTTTTCATCGACATTGCCGTGCCGCGCGATATAGATCCCAAGGTAGACAAAGTCGAGAATGCCTACCTCTTTACCGTCGACCACCTGCAGGAAATCGTTCAGGCAAATCTTGCCCAGCGCAGTCTTGAGGCGGAAAAAGCCGAGGAGATAATCGACCAGGAGATCGGCCAGTTTCATAAATGGCTTTCGACTCTGGAAGTGACTCCGACGATTGTCGCCCTGCGCGGCCGCTTTGACGAGATCCGCCGGGCGGAACTTGACAAGACCATGACCGGGTGGAAGGATCTGCCGCCCGACGCCGGTAAACGGCTGGAAGCACTTACGATTGCCATGATGAACAAACTGCTTCATGCCCCTACATCCGTACTCAAACAATCCGGTCAGGGGGGGCGGGTTGATCTCTATATTGATGCCTTGCGCCAGCTGTTTGAGCTGGAAGCGCTGGAGCGGGACGACGAAGAGCTGGAGTTGGAGGAGTAGTGCGCCTGCCTCCGTTGGTCGCCGGTACTCTGGTCAAGCGGTATAAACGTTTTCTTGCCGATGTGCGGCTGGAAGACGGCTGCGAAGTGACGGTGCACTGCCCGAACTCCGGCAGTATGAAGGGGTGTGCGATCCCCGGCAGTCGGGTGTATCTCTCCCGCAGTCCCAACGAGAAGCGGAAGTACCCCTATGGCTGGGAACTGGTTGAAGCGGATGGTTTCTGGGCCGGCATCAACACGGGGTTGCCCAATCATCTGACCCGTGAGGCGATTGAAAACGGTACGGTGGCGGAGTTGCAGGGATATACGGTTATTCGTCCGGAAGTCCCCTATGGCGAGCATAGTCGCATCGACCTGTTGCTGGAAGGTCCGGAGGGTCGCTGCTTTGTCGAGGTCAAGAACGTCACGCTGGTTGAGAGTGGCCGGGCACTGTTTCCGGACGCTGTCACGACACGTGGGCAAAAACATCTGCATGAGTTGATGCGCGTGGTGCGCGAAGGTGATCGCGGCGTGATTTTTTTCACGGTTCAGCGTGGCGATGGTGATTCGGTTTCCCCTGCCGACCTGATTGACCCGGAATACGGACGGCTGCTGCGGCTGGCAGTGGCGAATGGTGTTGAGGCACTGGCCTACCGGGCGGTGGTCACTCCTGAAGAAATCAGGCTTACGGAACGACTGCCGGTTATACTTTAGAATCAAATACTTAAAAATACGGAGAGATTTATGCCCCCTAAAGCAATACGTATCGGAACCCGCGCCAGCCAGCTGGCTCTCTGGCAGGCCAACTGGGTCAAGTCGGAACTTGAAAAACGGTATCCCGGCATGGAAGTCACGCTGACCAAGATCAAGACCATTGGCGACAAGATCCTTGATGTGCCGCTGGCACAGGTCGGCGGTAAAGGACTGTTCGTCAAGGAGATCGAGGAGGCCATGCTGCGGGATGAGATCGATATTGCCGTACACAGCATGAAGGACGTGCCGACCGATTTTCCCGAAGGGCTGGGGCTGTACTGCATCACTGAACGCGAAGATCCGCGCGATGCTGTGATCTCCCGTAACGTGAAGTTCGCGGATCTGCCGCAGGGAGCACGCATCGGAACCAGTGCGCTCCGTCGCCAGGCCCAGCTTTTGAAAGTTCGCCCCGATCTTGAAATGTGCATTATCCGCGGCAATGTGGAAACCCGGATTCGCAAGCTGAACGACGACAACCTTGATGCCGTCATTCTGGCTGCTGCCGGTCTGAAACGTCTCGGCTTTACCGAACAGGTGGCTGAATATCTCGATACCGACATCTCTGTTCCCGCCATCGGCCAGGGTGCCCTGGGGATTGAATGCCGCCTGGCCGATCCGGTCATTACCGAGACAATCGCATTCTTTAATCATGCCGATACCAGCTGTGCGGTCCGGGCCGAACGTGCTCTGCTCAAGCGATGTGAGGGGGGGTGCCAGGTGCCGATAGCGGCTCATGGGACGGTCAGCAATGGTCAGCTGCGGTTGACCGGATTCATTGCCGCTGTTGATGGTCAGCGCTCGGTTCGCGGTGAAATCAGTGGCCCGGTTGCCGACTCCGAACAGCTGGGTATCCGTCTCGCGGATCAGCTGCTGGCGGAAGGTGGCAGGGAAATTCTGGAAGAGGTGTATAAACGGGAATTGGGCGCATAACCAGAAACAAAATCCATCACTGAGACGGTTGATCTGTCCCAGCGGTGTGAGTGAGAGGTGTGCTAGTATGCCATTGTTACAAAACAATTCCGGAATCGTTTACCTGGTCGGCGCCGGTCCCGGCGATCCGTCACTTATTACACTGCGCGGCGTGGAATGTTTGCAAAAAGCTGAAGTGGTGGTCTATGACTACCTCGCAAATGAGCAGTTGCTGAGTTATGCTCCGGAGGGTGCCGAGCATATTTACGCCGGCAAGATCGGAGGGCGTCATAATCAGGGGCAGGATGAGATAAACAGCCTGCTGGTTGCAAAAGCGAGGGAAGGAAAGGTTGTTGTGCGTCTGAAGGGTGGCGATCCGTTCGTGTTTGGTCGCGGCGGTGAGGAGTGCGAGGCGTTGCGTGATGCCGGTCTCTCTTTTGAGGTAGTTCCGGGCGTTACCGCTGCGGTAGGGGCCTCCGCGTACGCCGGTATTCCGCTGACCCATCGGGATATAACCGCCTCGGTTGCGTTTGTTACCGGTCAGGAAGGGAAAGATAAGTACGAATCGAACATCGACTGGGACCGTCTCTCCCTGGGTGGCGGCACGGTGGTGTTTTACATGGGAGTTACCACGCTGCGGCGCAATATGAAGCGTATGGTTGAGCATGGAAGACCATCTGATACGCCGGTGGCATTGGTGCGATGGGCCACGACCGCCTGTCAGCAGGTATTGGTCGGTACATTGGCCGATATTGCCGACCGGGCCGACGAATGCGGCTTCAAACCGCCTGCTATCACCATTGTCGGTGAAGTGGTGGCACTGCGGGAAAAACTGCAATGGTTCGACACACGTACGCTCTGCGGGAAGAAGGTCATCGTCACACGTGCAGCCGAACAAGCCGGACAACTTGCCGGCAAGCTGACGGCGCGCGGGGCAACGGTGCTGGAATGCCCCACCATTCGCCTTGTGGAACCGGAGAGCTGGCAACTGCTCGATCTGGCCATTCGTGATTTACGGAGTTACGACTGGGTGGTGCTGACATCCGCCAATGCGGTGCGCTACTTTTTTCAGCGGATTGATACGTTGGGACTGGATGCACGAGCTTTGGCCGGCTGCAAAGTCTGTGCTGTCGGACCAAAAACGGCGGACGAGATTCGCGCTTTCGGCATAAAACCGGACCTGGTGCCGGCCGATTATAAAGCCGAGGGGGTTGTTGAAGAGTTCTCCCGTCTCGACATGCATGAAAGCCGGGTACTCTTCCCCCGGGCCGACAAGGCGCGCGACGTTGTTCCGCGAGAGCTGAAGCGGATGGGGGCGCATGTGGACAGTCCGGTGGCGTATCGGAACATCTTCCCGGATCGGCTGCCACCCGAGGCGCTCTTTGCCTTGGAAAAACGCTCGGTGGATTGTATCACATTCACATCGTCATCAACGGTACAAAATCTGGCGGCCATGATGGGAGAAGAGTTGATGCTGGATATGCTCAAGGGGGTTGCGGTTGCGTCAATCGGACCGATAACGTCAAAAAGCTGTCGTGACCTGGGGCTAAAGGTTGATATCGAACCGGAGTCGTACACCATTGATGCTTTGGTTGAAGCGCTCGAAGTACATTTCAGGTAGGTTGTCTCGTGTTGCCGTTACAGAAAAGGCCCTGCAGTGCGGGGCCTTTTCTGTAACTCCTTAAAGGTGCAGCGGTTTGTCAGACCAGTTCCAGTGCGCTGAAGAAGTACGGAATTTCAAACGCGGCGGTTTCGGGAGCATCGGAACCGTGGGATGAATTCTCCTCGATATTGATGGCAAAATCCTTGCGAATAGTTCCCGGTTCGGCGTTTGCGGGGTTGGTTGCACCCATCAGCGTGCGCCAGTCGGCAATGGCATTTTCTTTTTCAAGGCAGAGCACGATCACCGGGCTCCGCGACATGAAAGCACAGAGGTCATTGAAAAAGGGGCGTTCGCTGTGTACGTAGTAGAAACCTTCAGCCTGTTTTCTGGTCAGCTGGATTTTTTTCATTCCGGCGATGGAAAAGCCTTTTTCTTCGATGCGTGCCAGAATCTGGCCGGCCAGTTTGCGCTCAACTGCATCCGGCTTGATGATTGCGAATGTACGTTCCATGTGTTTCCTCCAAAAGATATCTGAAAATGTGAACACTCCAGATATCACTACGATGGTCTGTTTGTCAAGTTTTTCGGGTTTTCTTGGGTGTGCGACATATCTATGGGTCTTCTTTCACGCTGCCGCCCGATATTCCCAGAAGTCTTCCCATCGATTACTCAGCAGATTACATCGCAATGCGATAATACTATTGGCACCGTTGACTGTCCA
>CAIYZD010000280.1 GCA_903930585.1 uncultured Geobacteraceae bacterium
GATACACCTTGGCGCCGTTGCCGATACGGTCATCGAAGTTACGGGTCGAGGTGGAAAACATATTGACTCCATCGGGTACGCGAGCCTGGTTACCCATGCAGAGCGAGCAGCCGGCGATTTCGATACGGGCGCCGAAAGCACTGTAGACGGCAAAATATGATTCGTCTTTCAGTTTCTGCTGATCCATGCGGGTTGGCGGACAGATCCAGGTACGGACGGCCGGATTAAACTTCTGACCGCGCCAGATTTCGGCGGCGGCACGGAAGTGGCCGATGTTGGTCATGCAGGAACCAAGGAATACGTCCTGAATCTGCGTACCGGCAACTTCGGAGAGGAGCTTGACATCATCCGGATCATTCGGACATGCCAGGATCGGCTCGGTGATCTCTGAGAGGTCGATTTCAATGACAGCGGCATATTCGGCATTGGCATCGGCTTCAAGCAGCTTGGGCGCCTTCAGCCATTCGTTGGCGGCGTCGATACGGCTTTGCAGCGTCTGGGCATCCGTATACCCTTCCACAATCATCTTCTTCATCAACGCCACGTTGGAGCGGAGATAGGTGGCGACCGATTCTTCGGAAAGTTTTATGCAACCGGCAGCGGCGGAACGCTCGGCGGCAGCGTCGGTCAGCTCGAACGCCTGCTCAACGGACAGATCGGGGAGACCTTCCATTTCCAGGATACGGCCATTGAAAATATTAACCTTATTCTTCTTCGGAACCGTCAACAGCCCCTGTTTGATAGCCCAGTACGGGATGGCGTTAACCGCGTCACGCAGAGTGATGCCCGAGTTGAGTTTACCTTTGAAGCGGACCAGAACGGATTCCGGCATATCAAGCGGCATGAACCCCATGGCGCCGGCAAAAGCTACCAGACCGGAACCGGCCGGGAAGGAGATGCCGATCGGAAAACGGGTGTGGGAGTCGCCTCCGGTACCGACGGTATCCGGAAGCAGCAGGCGGTTCAGCCATGAGTGGATGACGCCGTCGCCCGGCTTCAAAGGTACGCCGCTCCGCTCGGTAATGAACTGCGGCAGGGTTTTGTGCATCTTGACGTCGGCCGGTTTCGGATAGGCGGCGGTGTGGCAGAACGACTGCATGAACATCGGCGACAGGAATTTGAGGCAGGCAAGCTCTTTCAGCTCGTCAGCGGTCATCGGACCGGTAGTATCCTGTGAGCCGACCGTGGTCATTTTCGGTTCGCACGCGGTACCCGGCAGGATGCCTTCGACTCCACATGCCTGACCAACCATTTTCTGAGCCTGGGTGTACCCCTGTCCTGCTGTGGGAACCGGGTTGACCGGCAGCGTGAAGATATCGGTAGCACCAAGGCCGAGTGCCGTACGGGCACGGTCGGTAACGGCACGGCCGATGATCAGCGGAATACGTCCGCCGGCACGGAATTCGTCGGAAAGGGTGTTGGGAGCAATATGGAACGTGGAAAGAAGTTCGCCGGCTTCGGTCGTGATTTCACCTTTTGAGGTATTGATGACAATGACATCACCGGTATTCATTTTCGTAACATCCGCTTTCAGCGGCAGTGCGCCGGAATCCTGGGCGGTATTGAAGAAAATGGGGGCGATAACGCTGCCGATAATGACACCGGCAGTTTTCTTGTTCGGCACGCAGGGAATTTCCTGACCGATGCACCAGAGCACCGAGTTGCAGGCTGATTTGCGCGAAGAACCGGTACCGACGACATCGCCGACAAAAGCAACCTGGTAACCGTCTTCGCGGAATTTGGCAATGGTTGCCAGTCCGTCCGGAAAACGGGTTTTACCCATCGCCAGAGCGTGCAGCGGAATATCGGGACGGCTCCAGGCGTCGCCTGCGGGGGAAAAGTCATCCGTATTGATTTCACCTTCAACCTTGTACACCTTGACCTTGATGGTCTCGGCCAAGCACGGTTTGTTGGTGAACCAGTCGGCATCGGCCCATGATTGCAGAACTTTTTTGGCAGCCGCATTCGTTGCGGACAGTTCAACAACCTTGTCGAAGCCGTCGTATACAAGCGTCATGCCGGAGAGAGCACAGGCAGCTTCATCAGCCAGTTCGGCATTAGTCAAGGCATTCACCAGCGGAGCAACGTTGTATCCGCCGATCATGGTACCGAGCAGACGGATAGCGTCAACCGGAGAAACCAGCGGCGATTTCTTTGTTCCCGCAACGATTTCGGCAAGAAAAGCCGCCTTGACTTCGGCAGCCGGATCAACACCGGGAGAAACACGATCCTTGATAAGGGCAAGCAGGAATGATTCCTGACCCGCAGGTGGATTACCCAGCAACTCGCACAGATCGGTGGTTTGTTCGGGGGTTAACGGGAGTGCGGGAATACCTTGAGCCGCCCTCTCCTTTTCATGGGCAAGATACGCTTCAATCATCTACTATTCCTCCTTCGTGGGATATATTCTACATTGATACGATCATCTGAATTGCGCCGGTAAATCGCATACTGTATACACGTTTTGGGGATCGTTTGTCAAACTATATTGTTCTGAAACCAGGACGTTAAGCTATTTCAAAACCGCGCATCAGGAGTAAAAAAACAAAGCCCCCGGCAGCGGATCAGACCCGCCTGCCGGGGGGATGTTTGTCATTCCGGGTTAAAACGGCACGTACGCTACTTCACTTTCACATATAGAATGAACCTGTCCGGCACGGTCGTCAGCGTAGCGTAATCGGGATATCTCCGCAACTGGGCCTTCAGCCGGGCAATTCGTTCGGCAAGCGGCGGATGTGTCGAGAACCACGACCCTTTTTTGTCAGTGTTGGATGCTTCGAGTTTCTGCAATTTTTCCAATACCCTGATCAGTCCGGAAGGGTCATATCCGGTACGATAGGTCGTTTCCATCGCAGCCAGATCCGCTTCGTACTCCATATCCTTATCAAGGCCTTTATCAAAAAGGACCGACTGCATATCGCCTATGGTTGAAGCAAGTTTCTTTCCTTTATCACCGCCGATACTCGCTGCAGTGATCGTCCCGACCCCCTGCAACAACTGGGCGCGCTGGGTACTCTTCAAAGCGTGTTTTGCCGCAACGTGGCCGATTTCATGTGCCAGTACTGCCGCCAGTTCCGCTTCATTATCCAAAATAGCAACAAGGGCACGACTGATGAAAATAACCCCTCCCGGAACAGCAAATGCGTTCTGAATCGGGTTGTCCAATACCGCAAACTGATACGGAATTGTCGCGCGTTTACTGTTGCTCGCAACTGCGTTGCCCACCAAATTGACATATTGCTGCAACGCTTCGTTTTTCACCGGGGTTCCGAAGCGCTGTAACCCTTCCAGCGCCAGGCTTTCACCAATAATACGCTCGGTTTTGTAATCGATTTCCTTTGTACTCGAAATTACCTGGGTTGCTCCCGATAACAGCTTGCCTTCTTTCGAATCCGGCTTAACAAATTTTTGAACCTCGTCAAGAAAACCGGCCGAAGCGAATGATACCGGTATAAATAGCATCACTACCGCAATAATAAGTATAAATCTCATCGTTCACCCCCCTGAACCTGGGCGAATTCACCTATTTTGCCGTCTTTCAAAAACGCTTTCAGCTCCTTGGCGCCAACTTTCCGCGCCAGTATGACATCAAGGGATTTCTTGTACACCTCCGGAGTGCCACGATCTTTTGCGTACTTGGTCACCTCGGGCGAAAGACCGCGTATACTGCGGGCACTGTCTGCCTTGGCCGTATTGATCTGACTTTTTTGCAATGTTCCGCCGAAAAGCCCGCTATCGTCGGCGGAAACCTCGGCGACTGGCGGCGTCTCGGAAACCCGCCCCACATAGACCCACCCTTCCCTGCCGTCGCCAGTCCTGACTTTCAACCAACGACCACCTGATTCGACAACCGTGACTTCCGTACCAACCAGCAGATCGGCAACGTTTTCGGAAATGGGCGATGCCTCCGTTTTCAGAGACGTTCCCTCGCTGGACACCCAGCGCTTTTCATCCGCCATTGCCGCAACAGCAGTCAGCATTAAAGCTACTGCTACGACCATACTACGTGTCATCCTCATCATGAACCTCCTTGACTTTCGACTAATTACATCCCTATTATTATCATTTTTCCGGAACAATTCGTTCATGTGCTGCCTCATAGACGCGATGTTTTTCCCGTTTTCCAACTGCTATTACCGTGACATACACCATATCGTCATCAACCCGGTACATCAATCGATACCCCGCGCTTGCCAACTTGATCTTGAAACAATTTTTCATGCCGGAAAGAGCCGCTGACGGAACTCTGAGATTTTCCAACCGTTCTGAAAGCTTTTTCTTCAACGGTCGGCGGATACTTTCATCAAGTCTCCGCCATTCTGCCAATGCCAGTTCATGAAAGCGGAGCCTAAAGCTCATCGAAGCTAACCTCAACAAAAGGACCATCGGCTCGTTCCCGAATCAGCTTGGCATCTTCAAGGTCCTCCAGATACGCCACCAAATTTTCATAGTAGGCGGCCGGTAACAGGTAGGCTTCCGGGCGATTGTGATTCAGCACCGCCACCGGACAGTCATCCGCTTGTTTGAGTATGCCGGCATAATTGCGTTTAAGCTCGGTAACGCTGGTAGTCATTCCGGCAAGCATGGCATTCATATAAGCTCAACCTTTCGATACATGTATTATTTAACATCTAATATAGCATCAAATAAGTAGTGATTAAAGAACAATCCGAATCCGTGACGTCGGAGTGCCAATGACTACAGGTAATCTCCCGTCAGGACAAAAGCGCCCCAATAACCGGGATGCGGATAACGGTCCTTCACATGCTGCATGGCGCGTTCCAGACTTTCGGCCTTGCCGTAGGTCATATAATTACGATAGAACTGTTTCATCATGATTGCGGTCGATACGTCGCTGACCCGCCAGAGACTCGACATCAACGAGTGGGTGCCGGCGAAAATGAATGCCCGGTTCATCCCGACCACATCGTCGCCGCTCCGAATATCGCCGAGTCCGGTCTGACATGCGCTTAACACTACCAGATCGGCCTTGATATCGAGGCCAAAAATCGTATCAGCCCGCAATTTTCCGTCATATTTGCTGTCTTTGGCCAGTCTGATTGCCGAGAAGAGCGGATTGACCGGATCGAACTCGCCGTGCGATGCGAGGTGAATCACGCCAAATTCGCTGATATGCTCCAGTACCCAGCTTTCGGTGGCCCGCTCGCGGGTCAGGGTCGTTACATCGGGGTAGTTCCAGCGCAAAGTACCCGCTTCACGTTCGGCAAAGGGGAGGTCAAGCGACGAATTGCCCAGATCGGGATTACCGATGGCCAGAATATGGAGTTGTTTTTCTGCCTTACGTCTCGCCAGAGTATATTTCATCACCGATGCCGCCGGGAGATAAAACAGCTTCTGCCGGTCAACAAGATAATCGCGCCCGTCATTCAGGGTTGCAAACGACAGGTAATGGAGGCTGCCATGTGGAATAATACCGACCGAGCGGAGTGGACCGCTCCCCGCGAGTGGCTGCGCCACCAGCAAATCATACAGTTCGCGTGATTGTTTTTCCAGCGGCTCCAGATTTTGCAGCATCCGGCGATAGGATGATATCTTTGCGGATAATTCTTTGGCCGGAATAGCCTGAATAACCAGCGTGCTCTTGCCATGGTCGATTCTCCAGCAGAGCAGTCGATCCGGCAACTGGAAGTAGGAGAGAAGGACAACTCCCGGCTCAAGGAGTGTACGAATATCGGCAAGCGTTGTCGGGTTAACCTTCACCAACGCGAGCAGTTCGGGACGTTTGCGCTCGATATCGATCAAAAGGTCCTGATAATCTCCGCGCAGTTTTTCAAGCGCCTGAGCATAGCGGGCGCGTTCTTTCGGATTTACCGCCTGAACCGACATATTTTCCTGCTCCAGCAGCTGTTCCTTGAGCCGGTTCTGCCGGTCATATAGCTCCTGATCAGCCGATCCGGAGAGCGACAGCCTCTGGCGACCGAGAATATCGATCAGGTTGCGGGAGCGGGAGCGTTCCGCCACGGCGAACGCCTCATCGCTCCGCTGGAGATCAACCAGCAGTGCGACCAGTCCTGAATAGACATCCATCTTGTCGGCCAGGAAGCCGTCCTTCAACTGGTCAAGCTTTATCTCGGCCCGCAAACCTTCAACCGTTTCCAGAGCCAGTTGATACGAGGCCACCGCCTGAGCCGAATTTCCGGCCCGGTTTTGCAGCCGGGCCAAACCGAACAATGCCCGCCAGCGCACTTCGCGCAGCAGCAACGCATCGGCAATTTCCAGCGCCTTCCGATAGCTCGTTTCGGCAGCTGCCGCCTGTTTCAACTCCGTTTCGGCATCGCCGCGCGCCAGATAGATCTTGGCGAGGTTAACCGTATCGCCGATCTCAGCAGCCATACCTGCCGCCTCGCCAAACTGTTGCAGGGCGGCTGCGGCATCCCCCATCTTCAGACGGGTCTGTCCGATATTGCGCAAATCATACGCCATTGCCCAACGGGAACCGAGGGTGCGATCAATGACAAGTGCTTTGTCAAGCGTCTCCAGCGCCTTGGCATACTCTCCCGACTCGCGCTGCACCAGACCGATATTGTTGAGCGTCGTCGCTACTTCATCACGTCGCACCGCCAGTTTTTCAGCCCGCTCCAGCGCCCCGCGCAGCTCCAGCAGGGCCCGTTTGTTGTCGCCGAGCGTCCACCAGATCAGACCGCCGGTATTTTTGACCATTACCTGCTCAAGCGGCCATTTCTCGGCGAGAGCGTTCTTTTCAACCTGTTCGCGCAGATCAAAAGCCTCCTGATAGCGCCCCTGAAACCAGGCATTATTAGCCTGTTCCAGTACAATCCGCATCTTCGTGCGCAGGTCCCTGGTACCGACTATTGCCAACGCGGCACCGTAGAGCTTATCAGCTGCCGGGAAATTGCCAAGCAGTCTTCGGCAGCGCCCCCGTTCAAGCAGCGTTTCGGCTTCCAGCGCAGTATTGCCCTTCTTGGCATAGATATCACCCGCCTGGGCATAATACCCTTCGGCAACGGAGTACTGATTGAGACGCAAGTCGAAGATGCGACCGAGGTTGCGGTACTGTTCCGCCAGCGAAATATCATCCTTCAAACCCTGCCGAAGACCGGCAGCTTCCTCGAAGAATGTCCGGGCGGCGGCGAAATTGACCGAATTTTCCATCACGACGCCGAAATCTGCCAGGGCCGCAGCCTGCTCTTTTGCCATGCCGAGATCGGCGAAGATGCCGACTCCTTCCTTCAACGAAAGAGCAGCAGCGGCAAAGTGTTCGGCATTCCCTTGCAGAAGACCGAGACGGAGCAGCGCATCGGCATGTTCTGCCGAATACGGCTTTTCCCTGGCTAATCCCTTGACCAGCTCGTCAGCATGATTGACGGCCCTCTCGGTAAATCCGGCGGCATAGGCACTTTCCCGGGCATAGCGGTGCAGAGGCGTACGCTGCTTTGCCAGGGACGGATTCTCGGCAACGATTGCCAGGGCATTTTCAAACAGGGAGAGCGCTTTTGGGTATGCCCCGGCATTGTGAGCGACAACTCCCGCTTTGGCGTATTCGGTGAAGCGGCTTTTCCCCAGCTGTGCCGCCTGGGCCGCATTCGGCCCCCAGTCGCCGAGCAGAAGCCAGCCGGAGGTGAGATTTTTGCGGGCATCGCCGAGCGACTGGCGTGCATACGCGGCAACAAACATCTTTGAATCGACAATCGCAGCGGCGCCGGATGCGCCATCGGCCAGCAGCAGCGACGGCACCCCCTGCAATGCGGCCAGGTGCCCCAGACTGTAGGCCCGGCGGTAGCCGGCACGCGGAGCAACGATCAGCGAGAGATTTTCCGCTGCCGCCAGTTCTGCAAACGGATGTCGGAGACCAGCTTCATCTTCCCATAACGGCGCCGAATATCCGCTGCCGCCGGGTAGCGATGGGACTTCGGGCAATAGACCGGCCCGAGCGGGAAGAACTACCGTATGGGCATCAATCAACCGTTCATTCATCCGGGGCGAAACCAGTTTGGCAAACGGCTCGGCAACCTGCCACCACCCGGACGGATCAAGCACCTGGCGCCGGAACGGCTTGCGCTCCGATACGGCCCGCACAAGATGCGTGGCGCTCAGCCCCCAACTGATGACCGGGGCAGAGGCAAAGCGGGAAGGTTCCTCGTAGGCGGCCAGAACCGGGGGATTAACGGAGAGGCGGGATTCGAGCGTACGTGTATCGACAGTTTCGGTGACAATTCCCTTTGAACCACCAAGCGTAAAGAGCAGCCAGCGCGTGCCGTCAAGCGGGGTGAAACGGAGCAGCGTCTTTCCCGGCATCGTTTCCAGAACATCGACCAATTCAACCGGTTGCGGTGAAATGAGGCGACACAGCCCCCCCCCTTTTCCGGCAGCGCACTCTTTGTCGAACGCCATCTGCAAGGTGGCGAAGCGCTTCCGGAGTGCTGTCACGGCATCGGTTTGAGATGCCGGACCATCCCCGGCCCGGGACAGGAGCGTAAGATCAACTGATGCCGCCGCCAGGCGCACCGCCCCGAATCCCCCCTGCGCATAAAAAGAGGGGAGATGTTCGAGCCGTGTTCCGAAAAGATCGTCAATGTTTGCCTGTTCCTGTTGAAGACGCAGTTGCAGGTACTCCCTGTCAACGGCAGGCGCCGTGGCAAGCACCGAACGGAGCCGGTCAATCTCGGTCAGATGAGGCGCGGCAGCACGAAACCGGTCAACTGTCGCCGGATCACCCAGCCCGAGAGCTCCTCGCCCGAGCAGTTGCACCCGTTCCAGTTCACTCATCTTTTCAAGCAGTTCAAACGCCTGCACCGGATTTTGTGCAGCCAGCTTCTCCATCTGCGGAGCAAAGCATTGCATCAGTTCACCACGCTGCAGGTCGTACTCCGTCAGCGGCAGGTGTTCGAGCAGCGTCAGCGCTTCGTCGTGGCGACCAAGAGCGGCAAGAGCGCGCCATTCAAGCGAATATGCAGCCGCGGCATGAGCTTCGTCCAGAGCGTCAGTGCGAGCCGCAACGGCGCCATCGGCCAAACCGAGCGCCGCAAGCACGGCCCCGCGGTTCAGCTGGGCCGCCGAACGCTGACGGTGCTGCTGGAGCAGCACATCACGGTCACTGCTGCCAACAGAAATGGCACGCACCCGGTCCCACAGTCCCAATGCCTTATAAAGGAACGCCTGTCGGCTGCCATCATCGGCTTCAGTCGTTGCCAGCAGGGCAAGAAGCGCTCCGGCATCATTGTAGTAGCGGCCATACACGAGCGGCGGGAGTGCGGCACGCAAGGAGTCCGCCAACTGTGAAACCTGTGCTTCGGCAGCCATAAAATCGGCACTGTCACCCGGCTTCCCGGAGACCGCCAGCAGTTCCCCCCAGTTTACCAGATTGAGCATCGCGCTGATCGGGTTACCCGCCTGTAACGCCGTTAGCGTCGAGCGTTTAAAGCCTTGCCCGGCACTGTTCAGGTCACCCAGCGCATAATCCACGTGTGCAATACGGTGAATAAGGAGAGAGACCCCATACAGATCTTGCGGCGCAATCCTGGAGCTGTCCGATGAATACTGGGCCAGCTGATTTCTGAGCAGCACGGAAGCGGCCGCCGGATCTCCCAATTCGGATTGAATCCGGGCCAGATAGATTTCAGCAAGCCGTTTTTCCTGCAGAGCACTAAAGCCGAACGCCGCTTCGGTGGAGCCACCTTTATCAAGGGACACATTTGCCGAAAGCTCCACCAGGCCACCGCTCCGTTTCGCCGGTGCTTTCGATGTGGGCGGATACTGGGCAATCAGCGTCAGCAGCTCCGTGAAACCGTCACGGCTCTGGCGGAGCAGACGCTGTTGCTCCTCACCGGAAGCGGTATGCGCCTCCTTGTAGGTGGCAATGCTGGCGGAACGTCGGTTGGCGGCAAGGTTACCGGTGAAACCAAGACCCCGATTCAGCTTAAAAGCTGCATCGAACTGTTCGCGCGCCAGGGCAAAACGATCCGCTTCAAGATATGCCAGGCCGAGCCGGTCATGAATCTCCGCAGCCGTTTCCGTCAGACGCGGCACCGCATCCAGTTCTTTCGCCACAGCCGTAGCCATACCGGTAAGTTCGGCCACGCTTTTGGGCGCCTCCTTGCTCCAGGAGGGGGCAGAATTGAGCAGCGTATGTTCCCGCACCAGCAGAGCACGGATCGCCTTGTTAAAACTGTCCCATCCGGCAGATGGCGGCGCATCGTGCGGAGAACTCCCCAACCGCTCTAGCTCTGCAATGATCGCCTGCTGTTCGGCAAGGGCGGTTTCAGCAGATGAAGTGCGATTCGCTCCAGAAAAAAGCCGTTCAATGACCCGCCTCGACAGACGGCCGAACAGTTCAAGCGGCCGGGCCGTATCAAGCCGCCCCTCGGTCAGTTGCAGTGCCCGCAGGTACCCGGCAATCGGCGCTTCTTTCTCGCGCATCTGGAATGCAACCTCGGCATAGCGTTGCTGGAAGATCAGCTCGGTATCCGGATTGTCGAATGGAATCTTGGCCGCCAGCCGCTCGCGGTAAAATTTCCAGGCGGTTGCCTTGCTGCCGAGCAGATACGCGATATTGCCGATGTTCAGATCAAGGTTGGCACGGTTATCCGGTTGTTCCAATGGCCGATTGAGCAACCAGGCACGTCGGTAGAGCGCCAGTGCCCGTTCCAGACCGCCTCGTTCGCCATGCACCGTTTCGGTCAATTCGGCAAGGTATCCCCGCGTCTGGGGAGGATACTCCGATGACGACATCCGGTCAGCAGAACGGGCGAGCAGACGGTCCGCCTCCACCAGTGTTTCCTTACCCGGCAGATAGGTCAGGGTAAGTCCGGCGGCATAGAGCAGTACCGGATCGTCGGGATAGGAAGTCAGCAGTTTGCGATACAGAGTGAGCAGTTCAGGCGCCTGTCCCATCGCGGCAACCGATTTGATATAGCCGCGATGCGCCTCGACACTCCGCCCGTCATAACGGATAAGGTCGAGAAACAACGACCGGGCAGCAGCGACTTCCCCCATGCGGAACAGGTTTTCGCCGGCGGCAACGGTTTTACGAATGTAGGCGGCCCTGGCCAACTGATAGAGCGGTGTATCTTCCGGCTGCTCGTTCATCTCCGTTTCGTACAGCGCCTTGGCCTCAGCATAACGCTCCTCGCGGTAGAGCACTTCCGCCAAAGCAAAGCGCGCCGCGGCCGTCGGCGTCGGCACAACGGGGAACTTTTCAAGTACCGTACGATAGGCATCCTTGGCTTTGGCCCATTCGTTCACCCGATACGCCTCATCCCCCTGGCGATTCCAGGCGCCCATTGCCAGACGGGGGAGCGTTGTCCGATAGCGTTCGGCCAGCGCCGACAGAGCTGACAGGTCGGCACTGTCGCGTGGCGACACCTGATCGAGAACAGCAGTGATCGCGGCTTCGGCCCACTCTTCCTGGTCACCGTACGTAGTAGCCACATCAACCAGCGCCGCAATCGCTCCACTCCCTCTTTCCAGTTTTGCCAGCAGCACGGCGCGGCGCAGGGCTGCCTCCGCCTTGAGCGGACGTATGGCATCCTTCAAACGGGCGACCTGCTCGACTCGCCTGACGGCAGTTAATTGATCGGCAGCGCCGCCGCCATATTCGGTGAGCAGCCGGGCTGTGTCTATCAGATAGCGGGCCGTCGCATCGGCGCCATTCCCCTCCGCAGCCGATTTCATGGCCAGCTCGGCTTCATGGACGATCTCCTGACGCTGTTGAACCTGAGTACCATCGCCACAACGCTGCGCCGCTTGGACCCTGATTCGGGCAATAGCGGCCAGGGCGGCTTCCCGCGGAAACATCGAATAGCGGCGCGCTACCGCACCGTATTCTTCTTCCGCCCGGGTGGTTTCGCCCGCCTGTTCCATCAGCCCCGCGAGCGCCAGACCGGCCAACGCTCCTTCCTGCGCCGGCGCCCCCTCCCGCGCCGAAACACGGGCGGTTGCCAGCCGGGCATGGGCCGGGTCAGAGGGGAGCCGTTCCAGAATAATACGCGCCAGCGTCCATTGTTCGGCAACAGTCTGGCGATCGGGAATTTCACCGGACGCGGGGAGTGACATCACCTGTCCGCCACCAGCAAGACCGGCAACAAAGTAAAAATGATCTCCTGCCGGAAGCGGCGCTACAGCCATCAACGCCGCAGAGGTAAGAGGTGTAGCCATCGGAAAACCGTCATCGCCGATCCGGTTCAACTGCAACCGGAATATTTGCCCCGGATCCTGCCCTGTTGCGGCATTTCCAAGGGTAACAGCCTGGCGGGTAAACAGCAGCGAATCCGCACTTTCCCACGCCGGGTACAGATCTCGGGAAGACCCGCTCGTAAGTTGCGTAACCGCTCCCCCCTGTTCGTTCCACAGCCAGAGATTGCCATTCGGGTCAGATTTCCGCGACACGAACACCCACCTGTGACCATCCGGAGACGGTGTTGCAAATGCCGCATCAATCCCTGTCGGCAACAGTTCGCTCCGATTATCCGAGAGGTGAAGCCGCATCAGTTCACGCTGACTCCTCCCCGGCAGCTGCCGCTGATACACGAGGGCCGAACCGTCGATAGTGAACACCGGAGCATCGTCGGCAGATTCGCGCCCGGTCAAACGTCGGGGCGGCGAATCATGTTTTTCACTATTAATCAACCAGATATCACCCTTTACGTCATCTTGTGCATTAACAAACACCACGAGCGTGCCATCAGCATTCAAAGCCGGGGCGGCCAATCGGACCGGACTGGTATGGAGCAGGCGCGGTAGTTCCGGAACAGCGGCAAATGAATAGAGCCACAGTTCATCCCCCTTATCTCCTCGTTCGACGGTAACCATCCGGCTGCCATTGGCCGACCGGGCAACGTACAGCACCTGACGCGAACTGAAGATGGCCGGCTGCGGAGAAAGTTCCGGGCGGGAACGGGGCGCGGAACGGGGCGCCGCCGGAGCCAGCAGTTCATCGCCAAGCGGTAGTGGTGACGCCGGAGATGTGCAGGTCAGTAGAAGGAAGGCAAGGAGCCAGAGTATCTTCAATACCCGCCGGTTCATAGTGTTTGCCACCGACCGTCGGCATTCTGCACCCTGGCCCCGGGAGCGCTGCCCTGGCGATTGATCCGGGCAAACACCTTACGGATGGCGGGGAGATCCTTGACCGTGAAGTTTTCATTGGTCTGCACCACCCGAATCATCAGAACTTCCCGCGACTGGTTTACCTCCTTTACCACCTGCTGAAATTCCGCCTCACCGTAGTTGGCGGCAAACGCTTTCAGCTCTTCGGATGCGAGCTTCGGCGCCTCACGGGTAAACGGCGTTAACAATCCTTCCTGATTCTCACCTACCCAGCCAAAACGCTTGAAGGTCTCGACATCATCGGCGTGAAACGCAATCGTCTCCATCGCCCTGGTCGCGTCGACCTGTTCCGGAGTATGTCGGGGAGGAGCATCAATGGCTCCTGTCGGAGAGACGCCCCGCACTGAGGCAACCAGCAGCATATCTTCACTCAGACTGTTATAGGTTCCGAGCACCTGGTTTTCGAGCGAGGTCCGTTCGCTGACGACATTAACGTCTACCTTGGCAAGGGTGCAGCCGGCAATAGGGAGAACCAGACCGAGTAACGCAAACAAAAGGGAATTCAATGATCTATTGTGCATACATCCTCCGTTTCAATGATAGTTCACCTTTGGGATCGACCACCAGCGTGTCGGCCCGAAGCAGATCGAGAACGCCGCGTAATGACGAGATTACCGCCCTGTTTTCCACCAGTTCCTTCCGTAGCGGCAACTCGGATATTCGTAAACGCTCCACCTTGGGCAGGTCAACCGACACCCCTTTTATCCGGGCCTCCCCCTCCATACTGAAGGCGCCATCGACGGCAGTGGCCCGTAATCCTTTCAAACTTCCGAGCCGCAGCATTTTACGCTGGGCAACAACTTGTTCGTTGCGCTCGTACGGATCAAGACTGAAGAGCGCCCGTTCAATGGTTTTAGCCCCGATCCTGCGCACAGTTACCGCAAGCCGCAGCTGTTCAAACAGTTCGCGTTGTTCAACCGTCAGCGGTGCGGTGAGACTCATTTCACCGGTAATCTCGGTATCCTGCCCCCCCTGCCCTGCTCTGGCTTCTTTCGGCAGCAACAACGCCATATCAAGATTTGAAAACGAACTGGCAGCGGCAATAACCGGAACTTCCGGCCGCAGGTCAAACACCCCGCGAGCAAGAAGCGTCCCCCCGAGCAACTCCGCCTGCAAAAAACCGAGTCCACATTTTTCCTGCGTAAAAAGCAGATCACCCTCCAGGGCGGTAAGCTCCAACGGCACACCGGACGCTTTGGTCACTATGCGACGGATTGAAAATGAGCGGGCGCCGTGAACATCCCCGCGCAAATCATCATTGATCCGGCCGGCAATTTCCGCCGCGCCCGGATTGATTGAAAGGGCAACCGCCGGACGGACAAGAGCCGTCGAAAGCGGTATCCAGTTCTCGCTTTGGGACGCGGATGTCAAGGAATACACCCGATTGATTGCAATATCGGAGCGGACACCTTCCACCGTGGTCCCATTGGCGAGGCGAACACCAAACTCCTTTGTTTTCAAGGCACCGCGTAACACAAGCTCACGACCGGCAGTAAGATCGATACGGGTGCTGCCGCCGATTTCTCCAGCCACGTCGAAACCGGGTAACAGCTGCCTGAATTCACGGGGAAAAATCCCTTCGACATGGGCAAGCAGAGTAGCATCAAGCCGCTTGGCAAGCGTTGCCCTGTTGAACGGCTCAGATTCGTCCAGCAGCAGATCGATACGACTCACGCTCAGTTCGCCCTCGTGCGATATCGCCAACGGTTCGATATGCAGCTCTTCATTCAGGTGAAGCGCTTTCCAGCCGGAAAGTTCCGCGGTAACGGCAAACGAGCCATGCTGCACTGGAAGTTGCCCGGCGGTTCCCGAAAGACCGCTCACCCCTGAAAACAACACGCCCCCCTCCAGCCTGGCAGATTCGCCTTTTTTCGTGGAAAAAATGTGCAAATCCGGTTTGGTACAGAGTCCCGATACCGTGATATTCCCGTTAGCTGAGGGAAGCGTTACATTCAGATTATCAAACTTCAGGCCAAAATCAAGTTTATCACACTGCGACAATCCTGTTCTCACACTTCGTAACGGATTTTTATCGAATACCGGCGTTTTTTCCGGCAGCGTCGCAGTCACGTCCCAGACCGCGTTTACGACTCCGTCTCCTTTCATGCCGGACGGCATAAACGGAGCGGCAAATGGAACCGCGCGCCGCACATCAAGCCGCGCCGTACCGCTGGTCATGACACTCGAAGGGGACGCAGCCGAAAATGCCGCCGTGGTGGTAAGCTGCATAATATCGCCGACAGATAGTGTGGCGGCAGCATGCTGCAAGCCCGTTCGTCCGCTCGTGGCAGAAGGGATATGGAGGCCGGTGGCTGTCAAAGAGGATGACAGCGGGAGCGGCCCCACACGCTTGCCGGACTGAAGCCCCTTTATGGACGCAGCAGTAATGGTACATTCCGGGAGATCGGCGTCGATATCACCGTTTTCCCCCGCACGAGCCACAATACGGAACTGTTCATGCACCGTCTCGACGACAAGCTGCGTTCCAAGTGAAGCCCGGCCCAGATCACCCGTTTGCGTTACAACTACGGTAGCGGAAATTTTACGCGGTGAGGCGCCGCTTTTCAGATTGAGATTACTGACCACTATCCCGGTCGTGCCGCGCCCTTCCTGAACAGAGAGCGGCTGGGCACCGGAGAGGTCAGCATGCCGGATGTTCCAGACAAGATCCGCCGTCAACCCGGTTGGAAGGGCGGCTGTCAGCGGACATACGGCTTTTTCAAGAAGCAGTTCGACATGTTCTGCCGTTAACTCTCCCTTTGCAAGGGCCAATCGAAGACGCGGAATGGTAACACCGAAACCGGCAAGAGCGACATCACCCCGATTACCGGGCCCATTCAGATGGAGAGACAGGGAACGGAGCGAAACATCCCCCGCAAGATCCTTGACGGGAGAGCCGGGTGGGAGAAACGGCGCGGCCAGCGCAAGCGCACGGGCCAGATCGAGCCGCAGAGGACCGAACCGGAGGTTCAGCGTTCGTTCCGGAACATCCGGACGGATAACCGAAGCGCTCCACGATGTATCGATCAGTCCCGCCATGCTGAAGGTACCGCCGGAGAAATCTACCTGCTGCCGGATATGATCGGTTGCGATCCGTTGTTGCAGCTTCAGATCAAGCGGCCCGACCCGTTTTTCTTTCAGTGATCCACCGCTTGCCGCCAACCCGGCTCCGTCAACCGTCAGGGTGGCGTGAATGTCGCGATGCGCGTCAGCCTTCGCCCGCAGCAACAACTCAACACCCCCTTCCAGCTTTGGCATTCCGGGAGGAGCAAGCGGTTCTGCGACCGCCAGCAAACGCGGGAGGTCCAGCTTGAGGCGCGCAGCAAAGCCGTCAACGTGGCTGAGTCCGCCAGTGAGCGCAATGCTGGTGCCGGGCGCAGTTGCATCAACGGCAAAGAGTGCTGAAGCGAGATGAATCCGCTGCCCCGGCGTCACCAGGTCACTTACCTTGGCAGCACAATGGACCGCCCCCATCACGCGGCCACTACTCAACACCGTACCGTCCATCTCCGCAGTGATTGCCTTGGCTGCCAATGACGGCATGGCGAAGCGAAGAGAAAATTCCTGCAACAGCATCGCCCTCCCCGATCCTGGGGCCTGATACGAAATCTGTAGCGGCGCGACCTCGACCATGGCACGAACATCCACCGGCAGGGGAAAATCAAGCCGCTGGACTTCTTGAATCAACTCTGCCAGCAGGGTCAAAGGATCTTTTGCCGAAGGCGATGAAGGTTTTTGAGGAGTGGGAGCCAATGCAGCCCGAACATTCCGAATCCGGACCATGAGATCGACGCCAAAGCGGCCATCGGCGCCATAGCCGGCAGAGGGGAAAATAACTATATGATCGATATCTGTTTTAAGAAGCGGTGCAGGGCCGTCTCCAAATTTGAGGCCGGAGAGCACCAGGCCGTCGGACCAGGTCATGACAAGACTTGACCAGCCGACCTGGCGCTTCATAGTGGAGGAGAGTACCTTCTTAATGCGGCTCTGCACCGAATGACTGCTGACAAAAGCCGGAATGAAGGCCAGGCATAGCAGCAGCAAAGACAGAATGCCGACAAAGAACAGTGCCGATATCCCAAGAAGCCGCTTGACAGGTATTTCACGCGTAAAAATTTTCATGAGGTGTATCCATTCGTTGGTTACACTAATTTTCGGCTAAAATACCCCAATTACATACAACGGTGCAACGTCAATCATTATGCATCGTTTAAGATAAACTATTTTCAGGTCACTTTGCTGGACATTACGGATAATAAAAAGTACGGTACCGATCTGAAAGGAAGAATCCCATGAACCAGACCGCATTTTCAACGCTTCAGATAAAACCGCTGATGCTCAAGAACCTCGCCTCACTCGGTTATGCCGAAATGACGCCCATTCAGGCCCACGCTCTTCCGCTGATTCTTGCCGGGAAAGACGTAATTGCCAAGGCAAAGACCGGCAGCGGCAAAACCGCAGCCTTCGGTATCGGCCTGCTCACGCGCCTGGAGATTTCTTCCACACGCGTACAGGCGCTGGTGCTCTGCCCCACCCGTGAACTGGCCGACCAGGTAGGCAAAGAACTGCGCCGCCTGGCACGCTTTACCGATAACATCAAGATCCTGATCCTCTGTGGCGGCGTGCCGTTCGCCCCGCAGCTCGGCTCGCTGGAACATGGCGCCCATATGATCGTCGGCACTCCCGGCCGCCTCCTTGACCATCTGCGCCGAAAGAGTCTCGATCTGACCGGTTTACAAACTCTCGTTCTCGACGAGGCGGATCGCATGCTCGATATGGGTTTTCAGGATGAGATCAGCGCACTTATCGCCGCAACTCCATCCAGGAAACAGACCCTGCTCTTCTCCGCAACATACCCTGCAACAATTATGGCGCTGAGCGCATCCCTCCAGCACGCCCCGGTCGAGGTCAGCGTCGATGAAATTCATGACGAGGGCGCCATAGATCAGGTTCTTTACGAAGTAGACCCGGATGAACGGATAGCAGCAGTTGTACGGATTCTGGGGCATCATCGTCCGGAATCGGCACTGATCTTCTGCAACACCAGGGCGGAATGCCAGGACGTGGCCGCGGCCCTGGTCGAGAGAGGGTTCGCGGCATTGGCTATCCATGGCGACATGGAGCAGCGGGAGCGCGATCAGGTGCTGGTCCGGTTTGCCAACAGGAGCACGCCGGTACTGGTGGCCACCGACGTGGCCGCGCGCGGTCTCGATATCAAGGAACTTGCAGCGGTTATCAACTACGAACTGCCCCGCAACCCGGAGATTCATACCCACCGGATAGGACGAACCGGGCGAGCCGGAGAACAGGGACTGGCGATCAGCCTGGTGACGGCACGTGAAGCACGAAGAGTGCAGGCAATCGAAAGTACGCTCGGCAGCAGTATCACCCGTGGGGAGCTGTCATCATTAACAGCAGCTGCGGGCAAGACGCCAGCGCCAGCCATGGTAACACTCTGCGTTGAAGGTGGCCGAAAAAACAAGCTGCGCCCCGGTGATATTCTCGGCGCCCTGACCGGCGAAGGTGAGATCGCAGGAAGCGAGGTCGGCAAGATCGATGTCTTCGATTGCCACACCTACGTGGCAATTGCCCGTCAGAGCGCCGCCCGCTCTTTGGCCTGCCTGCGCGGCAACAGGATTAAAGGAAGATTCTTCAAGGTGTGGAATATAGATGCGCTGTAACCGACAAACAGCCGGTCACTTCAGTTTGAAACGGTTCACCATTTGCTGCAGCTCATGAGCCGAACGGGAAAGTTCTGAGGCGGCCTGCTCGGTCCGGTGCGCCCCGCCGGCGGCTTCATGAATAACATCCGAAATGTGGCGCATACTTTCGGTGATGCTGTGACTGGTGGCCGATTGTTCTTCAGCAGCCGTGGCAACTTGAGAGACGTGGTCGATCAACGGCACGATATGTTCCTTAATGGTGCTGATAGCCTGACTGGAAAGCTGCACATCCTTTGCCCCACTTCTGACACTGGTGGCACTCTGCTCCATCGAACCGATCACGTTCCTGACGTTACTCTGAAGAGAAGCGATAATCGACTGGACTTCACGAGTTGCAACGGTAGTCCGTTCAGCCAGATTGCGGACTTCATCGGCCACGACGGCAAAACCGCGACCCTGATCACCGGCACGCGCAGCCTCGATTGCGGCATTGAGAGCCAGAAGATTGGTCTGATCGGCAATATCACCGATGGCGACAACAATGTCGCCGATCCGCTCCGAGTTCGTTCCCAAAGCCTTGACAGCCTCCATGGTACCAATGACCATCCGCTCGATCTCGCCCATCATGGTGGTCATACTGGAGATGGTTTCTTCTCCCCTCCGGGTCGCCTCGTTGGTTCCCGACGCCTTATTGGACATTTCCTGACAACTATACGATATAGTGGCGCTGACTGACGCCATTTCATCCACAGCCGTGCTGATCGCAGCGGATTGTTCGGAAGCACTATCGGTACCGACGGCAATCTGGGACGAGGTCGTGCTCAACAATTCTGAGGCAGAGGAGAGATGCGCTGCCGTTCCCTGTATCCCCGCTATCATTGTCCGCATGGAACTCTGCAACTCTTTCATGGCAACAAGCATCCTGCTGAATTCGTTTTTGCGCAGGACATTGATCTCCTCGCTCAGGTTGCCGCCAGCCATGGTTTGCAGATATGCAATAGCCCTTTGTATCGGTCGGTCGATCGACCAGATATTAACCCACCCGAAAGCAGCGCCAATGAAAATAAACAGCACCGTTGAGCCGTACTTGATCAACGGAGAATCAAACTGCGCGGCAAAACCCGCTGCAAGGATGCAGATACTGTAACAGGCACACAACACACTGAGCCGGAACTTGA
>CAIYZD010000281.1 GCA_903930585.1 uncultured Geobacteraceae bacterium
AGAGCCCCCCCACCGTGGGAACGGTTTCGTAGTGAGTCCACGAATTTTCCGGAAGAGGGTTCATCCAGGCACGCTGGGGAAAGGCCTCGGCGATCTGCCGGAGCCAGTCAATCCCGGTGGTCGTGTTGGCATGTCCATGATCAATCGAACCGGAATGGTAATGCATTTCGTAAGGCGCCATGGCGGCATCGCCAACCACGATGAAACGATATTTTTTGCCGTACTCGCTGAGTACTTCAGACGTGGGTACGAACTCGTCGGTTTCCAGATTAGTATAGAGTTTGTCGTAGATGCAGTTGTGAAAGTAGAAGGCGCGGAAATCCTTGAAGTGGTTGAGCTTGTTGGCTGCTGAGAAGAGCCGCTCCGAGAGGGTTCGAAAGGGGTCCATGGAGCCGCCCGAGTCCATCACGAGCAGAACCCGCACATTGTTTTCCCGTTCCTTTGCAAAGACCAGATCGATCTCACCGGCATTCCTGCAGGTTTTATCGATAGTGGCTTCCAAATCCAGAGCCTCTTCCGCGCCGCAGTCCCGCAGGTCGCGCAAACGCTTCAACGCTACGCCGATCTGACGCACATCGAGAGTTAAATCACTGCGCAGGTTGCGGTAGCGGCGCGCAAAGGCCTGTAATGCGGCACGCCCCCCACCGCTTTCGGCAGCGAAGGAGATCCCTGACGGATGGCTGCCGCCGGTGCCAAAGGGGCTCGTACCGCCGGTACCGATCCATTTGCGCCCTCCGTTGTGGGCTTCATCCTGCTCCCGCAGTCTCTTCTCCAGCTCCCGCAGGAGATCGTCCAGAGAAAGAGCCTTCATCCTGGCGATTTCTTCGGCTGAGAGTTGAAGCGACGCCAGCGGCCCCTTGAGCCACTCCAGAATTTTCTCCTTGGTCGCAAGGTTTTCCGGCAGCGGCGCATCCTTGAAGCAATAGCTGAAGGCCTGATCAAAAGCATCGTAGTAGGCCACATCCTTCACGAGCAGGCTTCGGGACAGGTAGTAAAAGTCATCAAGGCACTGGTTATGAAGCCCCTTGGAAAGACCCTCCAGGAGTGTCATCCACTCGGTGAGGCTGACCGGAACCTTCAGAGCGCGCAAAGATTGGTAGAGTGACAGAAACATCAGCGAAAGAACCGATGGCCGGCGGTACGCACGTCTGCCGGGCGATTGGCGTGACGGGAAAGGGCCGTTGCGTCCTCCTCCATCTTGACCAGGGCACCCAGAAACGGCACGGATTTAAGCAATACGACATCTTCCTCTGGGAGTTTCGCCCCACTGGCCAGCAGCACGCGAATCCAGTCGAGAAGCTCGGAGGTCGAAGGGCGCTTGCGCAGTCCCGGCACCTCGCGAAGGCCGTAGAAGATCTTGCAGGCGCTCTGCATAAGCTCTCCCGAAAGCCCCGGAAAGTGGACATCAATGATGGCGCGCAACTGTGTCTCTTCCGGGAAGTCGATATAGTGAAACACACAACGGCGCAGGAAGGCGTCTGGCAGCTCTTTCTCCGAGTTTGAGGTGACGAGCACGACCGGACGATGGGTAGCCGCCACCCACTCATCAGTCTCCAGAATGTGAAAACGCATCTCGTCCAGCTCGAAAAGCAGATCGTTGGGAAATTCGATATCACCCTTGTCCACCTCGTCAATGAGGAGCACAACCTTTTTGGGGCTTGCGAAGGCCCTCCCCAGGGGGCCGAGTTTGATGTAGTGGCGGATATCACGTACCTCGCCATCACCGAAACGGGCATCGTTCAGGCGCTGTACCGTATCATAGGTGTAAAGCCCGTCGCGCGCCTTGGTGGTTGATTTCACGTTCCAGAGAATGATTTCCAACCCCAGAGCCTTGGCGATGTGATGAGCAAGAAGCGTTTTCCCGGTCCCCGGCTCTCCCTTGAGCAAAAGTGGCCGTTCCAGAGCCAACGCCACGTTGACTACATCCTGAAGCGCCCGTGAGGCAACATACCCCTCGGTACCGCTGAACTGATGGAACTCTTTGTTGTACATTTGTTGGTTTCTCCTTGGTTACGATGTATCAGCTCATCGACAGATGTAATCGTGTTCCGCCCTCTCTCAATACGTTGCAAGCGGTTCTTCTCCATTAAAGTAACGCATGGCCCCGGCAGCCAGGGCGGCCATTTCGTTCTCGCCCGGGTCCAGAAGGACTTGCGCGATGAAAGAAACTTTTTTCTTCAAACTGTCGGTAAGTCTCGCGGAGTAGGCAAGACTCCCGGTGAGAGCAATCGCATCTACGCGCCCCTCAAGTACGGCTGCGCACGCTCCGATCTCTTTTGCTATCTGGTAGGACATCGCTTCGAATACCTCTGCAGCAGCGGCATCCCCTTCGCTGATCCTCTTTTCTATTTCGAGACCATTCGTCGTTCCCAGATAGGCAACCAGCCCTCCCCCCCCCTGCACTAACTTCAAAACCTGTTCCCGCGAATATTCACCGCTGAAGCAGAGTTTTACCAGATCTCCGGCAGGGAGTGAACCGGCGCGTTCCGGAGAGAAGGGACCGTCACCATCCAGGGCATTGTTCACATCAACCACCTTGCCGTGCCGGTGCGCTCCCACCGAAATACCACCACCAAGATGTGCGACAATCAGGTTGACCTCTTCGTAGTTCTTACCCAGCTTTGATGCAATTTTTCTCGCGGTCGCTTTCTGGTTCAATGCGTGAAAGCTGCTCTGTCTCTTGATCTGGGGGATTCCGGAATACCGTGCGGAAACGTGCATTTCATCAACAGTCGGAGGATCGACCGTAAGCGCGGGTATGTTGCGCTCCTTGCCGATCGCATATGCCACGATGCCGCCGCACATATTGGGATGCTGGCCAAATTGCCCGCTCTTCATGTCATCAATCATTGCAGGAGAAATTTCGTAAATACCTCCGGGGATAGGCTTCATGTTTCCCCCTCTGCTGGCTACCCCGTCAATCTCATCCAAAGACAACCCCTTCGCGGCCAGAACCCCGAGAATGGTATTTTTCCTCAATTCATACTGATCAACAATCGTACGGTACTGAGAAAGCTCTGCAGCGGGGTGATTTACCGATTCAGTAAACAGGATGTTCTCCGATTTGCTCACTGCAACCTTGGTCGAAGTCGAACCTAGATTTATAATCAAAAGCGATTTCGTGTTTTCCATATATGACTCCCTGTTTTACCAAATGGTGATATTGACCCTTTAAACAGTCATTACTATGTATGATATCCGGACAGCGCACCAGCCGAAGCAGTAATACCGGTGACGCGCAGGGCGAACAGAATTGTTGTATTTATTTATAACAAGATCGACAAGAAGGGGAATGTACGGTTTACGTTCAGACAATGGCGGTATCTATAATTAATTCTGAAGTAAATTTATCATCTCCTGTCCGAATTACTTTTCATCAGAATCATTCATTTTGGCCAGATTCTTGTTAACAGGCTTCCGATTGCTTCCATGGGCAAGCATCATATCTTTGAAAAAAAGCACTTCCCCAAGGAGTTCGGAGAAGTGCCCTCATTTCAGCTGTCAGAACATCTGCAGTTCAGCGTTTTTAGAAGAAGTAATATGCTGCCAGACGATAGACGTTGTTCTGCCCCATAGGAGCCTGGTTGATATTAGCGGCAATAGAGCCACCATACTGTGTAACATGATGTTCGTACTCGGTTGCCAACCGAACCGCAGCATTCAGGTCATAGGTGAAGTTGAGGTAGCTAATTTCGTTGTACTTCTGAAAAGTGGTAGCTGCGGCAGTTGCTGCTCGGTACTCATCGTAATTGATTGCACCACGACGCATATAGCCGGCAGTTGCACCCAGTTCCTGGGTCGGATAAAATTTCAGCTGGCCAAACAATGCATACCCCTTGGCCCCCGACTTATTGGGAGCAGCACCTACAAACGATATGGATGTGCCGTTCAGTACTGCCAAATTTGCCATCAGAGTACCCTGGGTTTCCAGAGACAACGTCATGGCGCGTCCCTTGCCGTCTCCCGATTTGATCAGCGGTACAAAGCCGTAGACGCCGTAACCGTAGGAGTCAACCGATTTGTTTCCGGCAATCTTTTCGTTACCCACCAGTCCGAATATACCTACCTGAAGAGGACTCATGCCGAGACCCATGAAACCGGGAGAGACACCCAGAGCATTGCTGGTAA
>CAIYZD010000282.1 GCA_903930585.1 uncultured Geobacteraceae bacterium
ATTGGCATAATGAATGCGAAAGAGCTCACTATCAGCGGCAGAATAGGCAAAACAGTTGTTTATTTAATAATATCTGTTTGCGCCATGTAAGGATCCCCCCCGGCTGTGCCGGAAATATGTAATTACCAAAAGCTGGGAAAAAATCTTAGAGAGAGAGGTATGTATGTATCGTATCGGGGTTGATGTGGGAGGAACCTTTACGGACTTTCTGCTGTACGATAGCGACGGCAGGTCAAGTGTGTTTAAAACACCAAGCACACCTGCTGATCCGTCGATCGGAGTCTTGAACGGGTTTCGCAAAATGGCTGAAAAGGGTGGACTGAGCCTGGAAGATTTTATCGCCAAGGTGGAATTAATTGTTCATGGGACGACAGTCACGACTAATGCCGCACTTACCGGTAGTGGTGTCAAGACCGGCCTTTTAACCACGCAGGGTTTTCGCGACATTCTGGAAATGCGCCGGGGGTATCGGGAAAGCGCCTACGACAACAAGATGACACCTCCGAAGCCACTGGTGCCGCGCAATCTTCGGTTGGGAGTCGAAGGACGTATTACGTTTGACGGCACGGTCGTCACGCCGCTGAACGAAGCGTCGCTGCTTGATGCCATTGGAACGTTGAAGCAGGAAAATATCGAGGCACTTGCCATCTGTTTCATGCATTCCTATGCCAACCCGGAGCATGAGCAGGAAGCGAAAAAGTTGGTCGAACGCGAACTGCCGGGTGTGTTCCTTACGGTTTCATCGGAATTGCTGCCACAGGCGCGTCTGTATGAAAGGGTATCCACCTCGGTGCTCAATAGTTATGTTGGGCCGATCTTGCGAAACTATCTCGGCTATCTGGCCGAGGCGCTTGACAGCATCGGTTTTCCCGGCGTGCTGCTGATCATGCAATCCAACGGCGGAGTTGCAACTCCGGAAGCAACATCTAAAACCCCAGCCATGACACTGCTGTCCGGTCCGGCAGGCGGCCCGGCAGCCGGGATTGCCTTTGCCGGAGTACAGGGCTATGACCAATGCATTACCGTTGATATGGGCGGTACGTCTTTTGATGCCGCCCTGATTCAAAATCGTGAGCCGTTGCTCAGAAGCGACGGTTGGATCAACCGCCAGCGTCTGGCCTTGCCGATGCTTGATATTCATACAATCGGTGCCGGTGGCGGTTCAATCGGCTGGATTGATGACGGCGGCCTGTTGCACATGGGACCCCAAAGCGCGGGCGCGGTTCCCGGAGCAGCCTGTTACGGCAAGGGCGGTAAGCTGCCGACCTGTACCGACGCAAATCTGGTGCTGGGTTATTTGAACCCGGGCTATTTCCTCGGCGGTGAAATGGGACTTGATGCGCAGGCTGCGCGCGATGCTATCGAAGAATGTGTTGCCAAACCGATGGGGCTGACCATTGAAGAGGCTGCCGCAGGCATGTTTCATCTGATGAATGTCAATATGGCGGCAGGCCTCAGGGAAATTTCCATCAGCCGCGGCATAGATCCCCGAGAATACCCGCTGGTAGTGGCCGGGGGAGCCGGCCCTATTCATGGTGCCATGATTGCGCAGGAGATGGATATACCCGTAGTGCTGGTTCCGCGCGAATCTTCAATATTCTGTGCGAGCGGCATGTTGCGTTCCGATCTGAAGCATTCATACGTTCGCACCTATCATGCGCTGGGATCCAAGGCGGACCGGGGATTCATGCTGAAAACCTTTAGTGAGCTTGAACAGGAAGGACGGCGGGTTCTGAAATCAGAACGGGTTGAAGACGAAAAACGCCTGCGTATGGAATATGCCGTCGACATGCGTTATCTGGGCCAACATAACGAGATTACGGTGGATTTTGATCTGCATGACTTTGAAGACGGCGGGATTGAATTTTTACGCATGCGGCTTCATCAGGAACACGACAGGCTGTACGGCTATTCCCAGGAAGACACAGACACGGAAATTGAAGTTATTAATTTGCGTCTGATTGCCGTAGGGATTACCGAAAAACCGGAATTACAGGTAATGGAGCAAGGGGGAGCGGATTCGTCTGCCAGTTTGAAGGGAACCCGCCCGGTCTATATCCCGACCGTCAAGTTCTTCCGCGAGATTCCGGTTTATGACGGCGAAACTTTGGTGTTTGGCAACCGGGGCGAAGGCCCGGCCATTATCGAACAGATTACCACCACGACATTCGTGCCGCCGGAATATGACTTCATTGTTGATGCGGCCGGAACATATTGCCTTTATTTGCGGGTCACCGCCGATGAATATTTGAGGAGGGTATTGTCATGATGCATACTATTGATCCGATTCTCGTGACCGTGATTCAACGACGGCTGAAGGCCATAACCGAGGAAATGGGGCTGGTCATGCTGAGAACGGCGCGCTCGCCAATCCTTTCCGAAGCCCGCGACTTCGTTACCGGACTGTATAACGCTCATGGGGAGTTGCTGGAGCAGACCGCCTATATCCCGATTCTGGCTTTTGCAGTTCCTCTTTCCATAAAATATATGGTCGACTATTTCGGCGATGGCCTCTATCCCGGTGATGTCATCATCCATAATGATCCTTACACCGGCGGCAATCAGCCAACGGACGTCAAGATCGTCCGCCCTATCTTTTTCTGTGGCACATTAGTCGGCTTCTCCTGCATCAACGGCCATCAGGCCGATATAGGAGGAGCCGTGGCCGGTGGTTATAATCCGCGCGCCACCGAGATATGGCAGGAATGTCTGCGCATCACCCCGGTCAAGCTGTATGAAAAAGGGGTAAAAAGGCGCGATGTCTGGGATCTGGTTTTCGGCAATATCCGTTTCCCGATCGTCATTGAAGATATCCAGGCCGCCATGGGTGGGTGTGCGGTCGGCGAGAGGGAATTGGTCAAATTGTATGAACGCTATAGCCAACCCCGTTTTGAAGCGCATGTCAAAC
>CAIYZD010000283.1 GCA_903930585.1 uncultured Geobacteraceae bacterium
ACCAAATTGCAGCTGTTTGCGTTCCGCCTCCAGCGAAACGGCGCCCGCGCCGTTCAGATGGCTATGAAGCCTCAGCCATGAGCCCTCCCGGTCATCGCGGATTTCCCGGAAATCGATGAACACATGAAACTGGTACTCCGTGAGCTCGGCATACAACCCACGCTCACGCAGTTCACGGGTGGAGCGGAGATATTCCAACCCCTCGGTCAAATCCCGGAACGCCAGATAGCAGCCCTCCTCATCAGGTGCGACAAGCGCATCGGCAAGCGATGTCCGGTCAAGCTGGCCACCTTCGGCTTCGCCCGATACCAGGAAAGACGCCGACTCCCTGATCCAGCCCGAGGTTGTCGTATGGCAGTTATGATACAGCACAAGCGCCCGATGCTCGCCGACACGATTGGAATAGGCGAATACATTTTCATCGATACCGTCACCGGAATGGAAATCATACAGGACGAAGTTCTCAGACCCCGAGAAGAGCCAGCGGCGGCGCAGCAGCGGGAATATCCACATCTCATGGCCGCGTAAGAGTCCCTCATCAACCTGCTCGTCCCAATAGGCGCGCTTGTATTCCATGCCATATTTCTCATGGAACCCTTCGATCTGGCCATGACCGAACATCGGCAAACCGGGCATCGTGGACAAGAGCACGCAGGCGCCGAAATATTTGCCCTGAGATCCAAATTGAGCAACCGCGGTCTTTTCGTCCGGATTGTTCATGAAGTTGACAAACCGTTTCAGGATTTCGTGGTTGAATTCCAGTACGTTTTTGATCGTTTTGCGATATTTTGCGTTCTCCTCGGCCTTGAGCATATTCATGAAGGCACTGTTATACACACGATGCATACCGAGCGTTCTGACAAAATACCCTTCCATCATCCAGAACGCCTCCGCCAGCAGCAGCGTACCGGGAGCCTCAACCGCCACGCGGTCAACCACCTCACGCCAGAATTCAACCGGGAAGGCAGCATCGAACTCCTCTTTGCTCATGCCATGCTCAGCTCGGGACGGTACTCCACCCCCGAGACCACGGAGCGGGAACCAGAGGCGTTGATAATGCTTCTTGGCCAGGGTCATGGCGGCATCGAAACGGATAATCGGAAAATTACGGGCAACGTGGAGAATTGTCTGGATGACGGTTTCGCGCAGCTCCGGAATCAGGTAATTAAGCTGGGCAGTGTCGTTCCAGGGGATGCTGGTACCGTCGTTACCGTGATACATGTAGCGGGTACGACCGCTGTTCCGGTCATGATGTTTGAACACCACGGCGGCGTCACTCTTGTTCCAGTACCCATCCTCGACCTGAAGAGTGACATTACTGTCGAGAGAGAGATCCTCCCCGGTGAACTGGTACGTCGGAAACGGAGGATAATCGGTCTGGACAAACCAGTCCGGGTGCTGAATCACCCAACGGGAATAAATGCCGGTGTGATTCGGGACCATATCGCTGGCCAGGCGGATGCCGCGACGCCCGGCTCGCTCCCGCAGGTTTCCCAACGCCTCCCAACCGCCAAGATCGGCGGCAATTTCGTAATCGTACAGTGAATAGGCCGAGGCGATTGCCTCCGGATTGCCGCAGATCTGCTTGATCCGTTGCGACGCGGGTGAGCGCTCCCAAACCCCGATCAGCCAGAGCCCGGAAAAGCCACGGGCAGCGAGCCGATCAAGTTCGGCATCAGGCACCTGGTCAAGGCGCGTTATGGGATACCCGTGAGAACGGCTTAGCTGGTCGAGCCAGATATAGACCATCTTGGCTATCAGAACGACATGCGACATCCAGTCGGCGTCGGGAGAAAACTGTTCGTATTCGGGATAATCAAAACCGTGAAAAACGGCATTCGAGCCCACGGGTGCGGAATGGCCACCCGGCTCATGTCCGGCATGCCGGAACTCCATCACGGGGGCCGGTCCAGGATCCCCACCGCCACCACCGCGCTCACGCTGTTCTTCCTGCAGGATATCGAGGGAGATCTCCACTTCATGCAGAAGTTCGGTCGGCAAAATATCCTGCCACTGTTCACGGAGGTAGGCGACCTGACCGGCAAGCGAGCCGGGAGAGGCGGTAATCGCCGCCATCAGCGCCTCGATGAGGGTGCACCCTTTTTCGGCAAGAATCGGCCCATCCTTCAGGGAGCGGTCAAAAGCCTGAATGATCGTCGCATAGTGGGATGACGCGGCAAGATCCCGATCATCCACAAGCTCCCGGAAACTTTCAATCGCCGGATTAGCAGCAGCCAATCGCAGCAACAGCATTTCCCGCAACATCCGATGCGTTTTGAGCGGAGTTGCCAGGGTGTCGGCCAGCCAGCCGTCAGTCGTGATCGTCCCATCCAAAACCGGCGCCGGCGGAAACAACTCCACGAAACGCCGTGCGGTTGTGCGAAACGCTTCGCCCGCCAGATCGAATTCCGCCACTTTCAGGGCATTGATCAGCAGAGACGATTCCGGCGCATGTGCAACGCCATCGATAAGAAAGCGCAATGCTTTCTGAAGAGAGGCGTACAGATTGAGTTCACCCGCATGCACGGGAGCGGTACCGGAAGAACGGCTGCTGTTCAGCTTGAGCGCCAGCTGCCGGAAGAATTGTATGCGGGGGATACCCCGTTCTTTAATGCCGCTTGAGAGCGGTCCCAAGCTGAGGGACCGCCAGTGATGGGAAGAAATCTGGATATCAAAGGGAAAATAGGAATCTGTGCCGCTCGGATCTGTCATGATGGTTCCAGTCGCGGAATGCGGGATATCAAAATTAAACGAAAAAAGAAGTGTGCTTTACCATTATTACCTACTGTTTTTTTACCTGTTTTTTGCTCTTTGCTTTGGTTTTTTTCGAACTTTTTTTGCTTTTCTTCACCTTGCTTTTCTTACCTTTTGTAATCTTGCGCGGTTCAGGATTGAATTCGTCACGAATGTTATTAAGCAATACCGCCGTCTCTTCCAGGGTAGGGTCTGCTTTCCGTGCCGCTTCGAGAGTCTCTTTCGCTTCACTCAGCCGACCGGTCTTCATATACAACCGTCCAAGAGCATTGAGCGCTCTGGCATTATCAGGTTTCAATTCAATTGCTTTTTTATACGCTGTAATAGCGTTCTCGTACTCTTTTTTAAAGTCATACATCAGTCCCAGCTTGTAATGGTTGACCGGGTCATCGGGATTCAACTCGACCGCCTCTTTAAGGAGCACCGTGATATCGTCATACTGCTTGTTTTTCACAAAGATAGCAATCAGTGCGGTACGCGCCTCGTTGTCATCCTTATGAATTGCAAGCGCTTTCCGGTAATGGACAATAGCCTTCTCGTTATCCCCCTTTTGAGTGTACAGCGCGGCAATCTCCCGATTGGCATCGCCGTCGTTCGGGCTGTAGGTCAACACGGAGTTGTACGACGAAAGCGCAAGGCCGATCTCCTTGCTTTTGGCAAATATCCGGGCCAGCTTGAGATGTATATCCGGGCTCTCGGGGCGCAGCTTGAGGAACTCCGAATACTGCTCCACCGCTTCCTGGAACTCGCCACGTGAAAAGCGGATATCGCCGAGGCGCAAACGGGCTTCGGAATTGGCCGGATTAGCCTTGATAGCCCGCTTGTAAGCGACAACCGCCTCATCGACCTGAGACTTTTTCTCCTGCAGTATCCCCAGGCTCAGGTACACGTCGCTGTTGGTGCTGTTGCGATGGGCCGCTTCACGGTAGGCATCCACAGCCTCCGCCTCTTTGCCGGCTGCCCGGTAGATATGGCCGAGTCTCTCGTAGGCAAGCGTATCCTCGGGATGCTCCTTGATCGCGGCCTTAAGGTTTTCGATTTCTTTATCAACCCCGCTCACGGCCGGCTGGACAACCGCCGGCTTCTGAGCCGTTTTCTGAGCCGGCGGAGTGAGCTTGCTCCTGCCGCCCAGTAATGAATGGTAGTCGGCCAGCTTAATGTCGCCCTTATTTTCGTAAATACTGGCCTGCATCAGATGAATATCGCGATTCTGAGGGGCAGCGGTCTCGCCCCGTTTCAGTTGTTCAAGTGCCTTATCGATTTCACCCCGCTGCAAATTGATCGTTGCGATGCCGATATGCGCCTGTGCCGAACCGGGATCGGCAGCCAGAGCCCTTCGATATTCCTCCAGCGCCCTGTCCGGGTGATTTGATGCCGTATAGATCTCGGCAAGACCGGTAAAGATGGAAGCGTCTCCCGTCAATACACGTCCAGCCTCGTTGTAATGATACGTGGCGAGCGGATATACTTTCTGCCCGGCAAGGATCTGCGCCATCGCCTTATGGTAGAGTGGGTTGGAAACGGAAGCTAGTCCGCGCGCCAGATCAACCGATGCTTCATCATTCATCCCTTTCCGGGCGTAGAGCAGTCCCAGATTGCCGCTGGCACGAGCGAAAGAAGGGACTTGTTGCAGAACCCGGCGATATTCTTCAATGGCGCCATCAAAATTGCTGACCCGTTCCAACTGGAGTGCATTAACAAAATGTGCGGCGGCGCCATCCGGACAATGGGCAATAATTTTTGCCTCAGCCTGACGCATCAGGGCCTCGTCACGGATCGTATCCAGCGTGTCCGCAATATCAAGCGCTTCCCTACAGCGATCAGACCCGAATCCCCAGCTGAATCCGGTCAGAAAGAGTGCGGCACTCAACAGTAACAGATATGTTTTCAGGTTCTTTATCACAGGTGTTTCCTCAACTTCTGTCGGTAGTGCGACGGGATTATACACACCGACGGACAATATTTCAATAATTTAGGCTAAATACTTGATTAATTGTCACAGTACGTGGATAATAGCGCTCTCATGTATGCCGCTGACAGCGGCACCACGCACATTTATGGACGCAAGGACACGATGAACAGAGATTTGGAAATACTTATCATGACCGCCAGCGACCTGCCGACCATCCCGGTTGTCGCAACGAAGGTCATGCAACTGATAGAGCAGGAAAGCGCTACTGCGAAAGAGTTGGCCAAGGTGGTTGCCTCTGACCCGGCTGTCGCCGCTCGTGTGTTGAAAATTTCGAACTCTTCCTTCTACGGGTGCCAGCGCCAGATTCAGACGCTCTCCCATGCCATAGTGGTGCTTGGCTTTGCCACGCTGAAAAGCCTGGTTGTTGCAGCATCGGTCAAACAAGTTTACCAGCCGTATGGCCTTACGGAGAAACTGCTGTGGGAACATTCTTTCGGCGCCGGTCTTGCCGCCCGCATGATCGCCAGGGAGACCCGCATGGCGAGCGAAGAAGAAGCTTTTTTGGGAGGACTTTTTCACGACATCGGCAAGATCATCATGAATACCATGAACAGGCAGCTGTTCCAGGACGCCACGCAGAGATGTTATAATGACGGAGTAAGCTTTGAGGAAGCTGAACGGCAGGTATATTCCTACACACACGCGGAAGTTGGCGGACTGGTTATAAAAAAATGGAACTTTCCCGACATGCTGATGCATGCGGTGTTGAACCATCATCTGTTTAAATTTGCCGAAGACGAAGATCCCGCACAGATCAACCTGACCTGTGTCGTCGGATTGGCCAATATGCTTTGTCACAAAGCGGGGATCGGCATACGCGAACTAAATGACGATCTGGATCTTGCGCAAACCGTGCCGGCACAGAGGTTGGGCCTGAATGAGCAACGGCTGGAGATCCTCCTGGAACGATTTACGGAAGCGTATGAAAAGGATAAAAGTTTTTTCAGCTGATTACCGATACACCCGTTCCGCCACTCACCCGAACAACTCTTTCAGGTACTCCAAAAGGCTCTTCTTTGTTGTGCCCTTTGCCTGCTTTCGAGCAGCAGGGGATATTTCAATAAGATCGTCCTGCGGGGTAGTTGCCCCTTTTTTGTGATGATGCCCGGAATATCCGCCACCGCTATAGCTTCCCCCTGCAGAAGCCCCCTGAGACCCACTTATTCCCTTGACCGGATCAGTCATATCCGCACCTCGACATGCACTTCAAGATGTAAATTGATTTTATTCCGATGAAATAGTATCATTACTTTCTTATATCTACAATGAAGGATACACAATGATTCGCACCATTCTTACCTATCCGAACCCCGAGCTCAAAAAGAAATCACTCCCGGTAACAATCATTAGCGCTTCCGTCCGGGAACTTGCCAGAGATCTGGCCGAAACCATGTATGATGCTCCCGGAATCGGTCTGGCAGCCCCGCAAATCGGCGTCCACCAGCGCGTAATTGTCATCGACGTGTCCGGCAAAAACGAACCGCCCGATCTGATTGTTGCCATCAACCCGGTCATTATTCATTCTGATGGAGATTCCTTCGAAGAGGAGGGATGCCTTTCCGTCCCCTCGTATGCCGCCAATGTCAAACGTCATGCCGGCGTAATCGTCAAGGCACTTGACCTCGAAGGGAACGAGCGCACCTGGAATGCGGAAGATCTGCTCGCTATCGCCTTTCAACACGAAATCGACCATCTGGATGGCATTCTGTTTGTCGATCACCTCTCACCGCTCAAACGCGAGCTGTTTCAACGGAAAGCCCGCAAAGCGGCAGAGGAGAAACGATGACCGGCTGGCGCACTATTTTTATGGGCACACCCGAGTTTGCCTGTCCAACCCTGCAGCAGCTGATTGAACGCGGGGAGAACATTGTGGCCGTCATCACCCAGCCGGATCGTCCCAAAGGGCGTGGCCAGCGATTAATGCCGCCTCCGGTCAAGGAATTAGCTGAAAAAAACGGTATCCCGGTATACCAGCCGCTTAAAGTGCGTGATCCGGCGTTCGTGGATATAATCCGCTCCCTTGAACCGGACGTAATCGTGGTTGTCGCATTTGGCCAGATCCTGCCCAAGGCACTGCTGGATATACCGCCGCATGGCTGCATCAATGTCCACGCCTCGCTGCTCCCCCGCTACCGGGGCGCCGCACCGCTCAACTGGTGCATCATCAATGGCGAAACGGAAACCGGCGTAACCACCATGTTGATGGATGTCGGACTTGACACCGGCGATATGCTGCTGGTTCAAAAAACCACACTGGATGAGAACGAGGACATTGCCTCTCTGCATGACCGCATGGCAGTAATGGGAGCCGATCTGCTGGCCGAAACACTCAACCGGCTTGCCAATGGCGATCTGGTCCCGGAGCCGCAAGATAGCGCCGCCAGCTGTTATGCCCCGATGCTCAGGAAAGAGGATGGCATTATCGACTGGCATACCGATGCGCGCACGGTCCACAACAAGGTGCGCGGACTGGCGGTCTGGCCGGGAGCCTGCACCACCATCAATGGTCAGGTGATGAAAATCTTCCGTACCCGCCCTGGCAACGGTTCCGGGGAACCGGGAACCGTACTGCAGGGGGCGAAAGATCATTTTGAAGTAGCCTGCCAAACAGGCTCCCTCTTTCTTCAAGAGCTGCAGCTTGCCGGCAAGAAGCGCCTTGATTGCGCCAGTTTTCTGGCCGGTTTTCCCGTACTGGCGGGAACCCTGCTCGGAAATGAACTACCTGAGGATACCCCATCGTGACAAAACTACCGGAATCGACACCCACACCAGCACCGCCCCGCAAACGGCTCTTTATCACCCTGATGGGTGTCACCTGCCTGATCGTCGTCGCCGTCATCTTCCTGACCTGGTGGATCCCCAACCGCGGTCTGGCAAACATTCACCCGGAGCTGCCGCATATTGTCGGCATTATCATGGTAACACTCTCTGGGGTTGCCATTCTGGGAACCGGATTGCTGGTGCTGACAACCGCACTGGGCAAGGATATTTTTCTAACCCGGTTCATGCGCCTGGTGGTAATCAAGTTTTTATTGCCGGTTATCGAACTGGTAGGGAGGTTGACGGGGCTCGACAAGGACCGTATCCGGCAGTCGTTCATTGCCATGAATAACAGTCTGGTTATATCTCAGAAGATGAAGGTTAAACCGGATCGCATTCTGGTGCTGTTGCCGCACTGCATTCAGTTGTCAGATTGCGAAATTAAAGTAACCGGTGACATTCATAAATGCGCTAAATGCGGGCGCTGCTGCATCAAGGGGCTGGTTGAGATTGGCCGCAAGTACTCCGTCGATATTTCGGTGGCAACCGGCGGCACCCTCGCGCGCAAAGTCATTGTCGAAAAACGTCCGAAACTGGTTCTGGCAGTTGCCTGCGAACGCGACCTGACCTCCGGCATCAAGGACTGTTACCCGCTGCCGGTCATCGGCATCCTCAATGACCGGCCCTTCGGTCCCTGTTTCAATACAATCGTGGATGTATCGAAAATTGACGAGGCATTGTGCCAGGTACTGGATCAGTAAAACCTGCAGCGCTCCTCCGGACTATTTTTCCGTCAGCTTTACTACCCGTTCCGGGTCACACGCAACCACCACGGTCGCCGCCTCCGGCTCAAGCGGATTAACCGCGTAGATACCGACCGGCGTATCCTTCCCCTTGACGATCACCCGCTCCTGCCCCAGTATCGAAACTCCGCGAAACTGCCCCGCGTCGATAGTCGGCCGCAACTTTTCCAACGTGTACTCGGTCATCAGTATTTTCGCGCCATAGCGACGCGTGAGTCCTTCGACCCGCGCCCCCAGGTTGACATGGTCACCGATTACGGTGTAGTCCATCTTCTTCCCCTGGGCGCCGATGTTGCCGACAATAGCCTCACCCGTATTAAGGCCGATCCCCGATGACAGTGGAGCCCTCCCCTCTGCCTCCCATTTGATGCGGAGCTGCTCAAGCCGTTCCTGCATATCAAGCGCGCAGCGCACCGCCCGCTCGGCATGATCCTTCTGTACCATGGGCGCGCCCCAGAATACGACAATCGCATCGCCGATGAACTTGTCGAGGATACCTTCCCACTTCAGCACGATATCGGTCATCGCCCCCAGATACTCATTGAGGATCGCCACGACCTCCTCCGGCTGGTGATTTTCCGAATAGGTCGTAAAGCTGACCACATCGGAAAAGAGCACGGTTATTTCCTGCCGATGCCCGCCAAGCTGGGCCATTTCCGGGTGAGCTATCATTTCAGTCACCAGCCGCTCGGTGACATAGCTGGAAAACATCTTGCGAACATCCCGAGCATAATTCTCTTCGGATATCCATCGGGAAAAAATGCCCACTACTGCAATGGAAAACATGCCGAGAAACGGAAACAGAAAGTTGAGCCAGATATTTGCGAATATGAGAAGACCCCAGGTTAGCATCGTATAGAATCCGATCAGACCAACAGCCAGACGGACACCAATCTTCGCATTTAGCCGGGGCAGAAAAAAAATGAAGAGTAGACCGGTGACAACAATGCAAACAGGTTCAAAATATATATATTTATTTTTTCGTATAAAATCGTTCGCCAGAAGATTATCCACAACGGTGGCATTCTTTTCCACGCCAGGGTAGTTGCCGGAAAGAGGAGTTACTTTTATATCATAGGTGGCAAGGGCCGAAGTTCCGAGGAGGATGATCTTGTTGCGCAACTGTTCTGCCGGCACCCTGTCGTTAAGCAGATCCGATGCCGAAATTTTTCCGTACGTTCCCTCTTTGCCGCGATAATTAATTAATACTCTACCGTGATAATCGGTGAGATAAATCTGCTTACCGAGTATCACTTCATCAGATTCAGCATCGAGTTTAAGTGCCTGCATGGGAAGACCGGAGGCAATCCGGGCGATTTGTAGTGAAAATGAGGGGAAATAGTCTGAATCATATCTAACTGACAGGAGCTCCCGGCGCAGCACACCATCAATATCAGGTTGATTGGCAACCTGGCCGAGTGTTGACACTGTGGCGAGTTCTGCTAAAGGAACGATAGCCTTGGTAGAAAAAGGTGCCCAGTCTTTTTTTTGATCTACGAGCGATTTCTGCTCGACCTTTAAATAAACTGAATCAAAAGTCAAAAAATCAGGAAGCTGGGGACCGGCCTTCTGGTCATCAGTGCGGTTAATAAGTTCAAAGGGTGTTGCAAGTACTACATTTCCCGCCTTTTTAATGGCATCTGCCAGTTTGGCATCATTTACCTGACTTTCCGGCTCAGTAAACATGATATCTATGCCAATAACTTTTGGCTTGGCTGCAGATATTTTATTTACCAGCCCGGCCATGACGCCGCGCGACCAGGGCCATCGACCAATCTCTGCCAGACTTTTTTCATCTATGAGAACCAGCTCTATGTCCGGATTTGGTGATGGTTTGAAGATCACGTTTCGTAATCTAAGGCGAACATCGTAGATCTTGCTCTCAAATTTATCCTGCAGGGCAAGCGGATTTTCAAGCTCCACGTATAAACAGAGCGCCAGAATGAGAGCGGAGAGCACGTAAAAAGGAAGGTTCTTTTTCATAAGTTCCTGCTGGTCTCCTACTGCTTCCTCTACTCTCCAGATACTTGCGAATAACGACCGGATCCTGCCACTGCAGCGGAGAAGCTAAAAGGTGGCAACCAGAGGGCAGATAGATAAATTACCTACCCTTCACCCCGACTCCGATATTTACTCCTATCGGCTGCCTCGGTGGCGTCTGTGTTACAAGAGGTTTCGTCTCTTTCGTAAGATCTATATCTGTGACCACTTTCCCCGTTTGTTGCCCGGCGGGATTCGGTGTACCACCCGATTGATCAGTGGCTGAAGAGACTGTTACTTCGCTGCCTGCTGTGGAAAGATTACTCTTCTGCTTTTGTAGCTCGGGAACAGGCACCTGAACAGGAACCGGGAACGGCTGACCGGAAACAACGGTAATCCCCATTCCGGGAGTCAGAACGGCGGTACCGGGAAAACCGGGGATCAGGCTTTTGATATCGACCACACCTTCGTGGCAGGTGATGATAGCATACGGCAGACCGTTTCTGGTTCCGACTTCAAAGAAGATAACCGTTCCGCGCGCCGCCGCAACCGATGTCGGCGTAACCACCTCAAACTTGGTTTTTCCGACCACGGTACGCATCTTCCCGTCAATCAGGTTAAAGATCGATTTCCCGTGATTCTCCTTACTGTGAATAAACTCCGTAACGTTCACCCGGCTGCTCTCTGCAATCGTAAGCACGCTGTCATCGATGAAGAGAAGCTTGGCTTTGCCACCGGCAGCAGTGACAATGGTATCGCCCGGTTCAATGGTACCCTTCACCTTGGCGTCTATATGGCCCCCACCGCGCTCGATAGTGGCCTTTCCCCGCAACGCAACGATGCTCCCGACCTCATTCTTGGCAAATGCGGGAAACACGGCGAGCAAAACGGCCATAACAGCCATGACACAGACAATGGATAACGTTTTCATATCAGAACCTCATATTGAAAAGCAGACTGGTAATAGATCTAAAGTAGTCGAACACCGTGACATTGGAATGGGTGCGGTCCAGATAGACACCGGCTGTAACACTATAGTTACGGCCGATTGGCTTATAAAATGTCAGGTTGGTAGTCCAGGCGGTGTCGTTACGCTTGTAGTTTGCATACCCTCCGATTTCCAGATAGTTTCGCCATTGGACA
>CAIYZD010000284.1 GCA_903930585.1 uncultured Geobacteraceae bacterium
GAACGAAAAGGCCATGGTTGATAATCTGCAGTTCGTCACTACCCTGCTTGATACGGTACCGAGCCCGATTTATTACAAGGATGCATCCTGCAGGTATCTGGGGTGCAACCGTGCCTATACTCAAATGACAGGTTTTTCTGCGGAACATCTGTGCGGGAAAACTTTTTTTGATATTGCCGCTTCTCCAGAACTTGCTGCGAATTACCATGCCAGGGATCAGGAGCTATTACAAAATCCGGGTATTCAGATCTTTGAAAATCGCGTGCAGGTAGCTCCGGGTAAGTTCCATGATTTTGAATACAACAAATCAACTTTCCGGGATGCGGCAGGCACTATTGCCGGTCTCGTGTGTGTCAAGCTTGACATTACCGAGCGCAAACGGACTGAAGAGGAACAGATCAAGTTCACTACCATGGTGGATTGTCTTGGTGAAGGGATCAGCATCAAAGATCTTGACTACAGGATTCTGTATCAGAACAGAGCCATTACAGAATTATTCGGCGACTTGACCGGTACGGCGTGCTACGAAATTTTTGGTTTGTCCGAACCCTGTCAGGATTGCCCTACCGTCAAGGCTTTGAATGATGGTCAGATCCATTCGGCATGCCGGAACTATCGACGGAAGGACGGGGGAATAATCCATATCGAGAGTACCGCCTCGCCGCTTCGAGATACTTGTGGTGAAATTACCGGATCGGTCGAGATTGTTCGTGATATCAGCGAGCGCATCAAAAACGAACAGACTATCCGCGATATGGCATTTCACGACCATCTTACCGGTCTGGCTAACCGCAGGCTGTTCGAGGATCGTCTTGAACAGGCGGTGGCTAAATCACGGCGCCATGGCATGAAGTTCGGGCTGTTGTATCTGGATCTGGATCATTTTAAAACGATCAACGACAACCTTGGTCACGAAGCGGGTGATCTGGTTCTTGTGGAAGCTGCGGCGAGAATCAAAACGTGCTGTAAGAGGGATATTGACACCATCAGTCGCCAGGGAGGCGACGAGTTCTGTATTATCATCGCTGACTGTGGTGACAGAGAACAGTTGACCGCTATTGCTGAAAAACTGCTGATTCAGTTGTCACAACCATATTTTTTGACGGAAGTGCACGTAGACTTGACAACGAGTATTGGAATCAGCATTTATCCCGACAATGGTGCTGTCATGAAAGAACTGGAAATTGCGGCGGACAGGGCAATGTATGCCGCCAAAAAAGCCGGCCGTAATACCTTCCGTTTCTGGGAACCATATTATATACCAGTCTCTCTTTTGTAGCGCTTTTACCCCCCCCCTTATTTCACCCCTCCACCAGCTTGTAGGATATCTCCTACAGTGAAGCACCCATATATACTACAAATGAAAAAGTATTGTTCTGATTTACTAAGACGTTAAAAATATATACCATCGAAATGGTATCTCTGTATCTGCATAATAACGTTTGCCGAACGGTATCCATACCGTCGTTTTAAATCAGAACCTTACTAATTTTAGAACGAAAGGCACATAAAGAGGTTCTCCCCATGATCGAGATTACGAAAGCAATTTCAGAGGACGGGATCCCTTGTCAGGATAGTGATTTACACTATGCACACGAGGAAGTGCGTAAGTATAAAACGATTCTTAAGGCCGCTCTGGATCAGAGTACCGTCGGTGTTGCCATAGCTGATGCGCCGAGTGGCAAACTGCACTATGTGAACGATGCAGGCTTGTGTATTCGCGGTGAAGATCGTGAAAGTATCGTCAACGGAGTAGGGATCGATCAATATGTGTCAAACCTCCAGATTCGGGACTTTGATGGCAGGCCGCTGAGTTCCGAAGAGGTGCCGTTGATCCGTGCGATTCGTTACGGAGAAACATGCCGTAAAGAAGTTGTTATTTCCCGAGGCGATGGCGACAATCGTATTGTGATTGCCAATGCCTCGCCTATCAGGGACGAAGCGGGCACCGTATTGGCGGGTATTGTCTTCTACACTGACATGACTGAACGGAGGCAGGCTGAGAGATACAAAGACCTGGCTCGAGATGTTCTGCAAATTCTCAACGAACCGGGAAAACTGACCGACTCTGTCCGGCATGTTCTCTCGGTTATGAAGAGCAAAATGGAATTCGATGCCGTCGGGCTTCGATTGCAGGAGGGAGAAGACTTCCCCTATCTTGTCCAGGATGGTTTTTCAATAGATTTTTTACGTAAGGAAAACTCGTTGAACGGCCGGGCGGCCGATGGGGGAATATGCCGCGACAATAACGGCGCAATATGTCTGGAATGCACCTGCGGATTGGTCATTTCGGGCATGATCGATGCTCGCAACCCCTTGTTCACCGCCGGCGGCAGTTTCTGGACAAATGATTCGCTCCCCTTCTTAGAAAGCCCTCCGGCAGCTGATCCCCGGCTTCATCCACGTAACGAATGCATCCATCATGGGTATGCCTCTATTGCTTTGGTTCCCATTCGCAGCAAGGACAAAATAATCGGCCTGATCCAGTTCAATGACCGCCATAAAGGTCGTTTCACCTCCGAAACCATTGAACTACTGGAAGGGATAGCATCACATATCGGTGCTGCGCTCATGCGTAAGCTGGCGGAAGAACATCAGGCCCGACTCGAAGCCCAGCTTCATCAGGCCCAGAAGATGGAGTCGGTCGGGCGACTGGCAGGCGGTGTTGCCCATGATTTCAACAATAAACTGACCATTATCCTCGGTCAGGCACAACTGATACTCTTGGATTTGGAGAAAAATCATCCGCATTATGCCAATATTGAGAGTATACGCCTGGCTGCCGAACAATCCGCAAGTCTCACCCGTCAGTTGCTCGCCTTTGCCCGCAAGGAGATTATTACGCCGAAAGTGTTGGACCTGAGCATCACAGTGCAGGGTATGGTCAAGATGCTCCAGCATCTTATTGGTGAAGACGTTAAGTTGGCATATCACCCGATGCCGAACTTGTGGCCGGTCAAGATGGACGAGGCCCAGATCGACCAAATCCTGGCCAATCTCTGCGTCAATGCTCGTGACGCGATTAAAAACGTCGGAACGATCTGCATAAAAATTGACAACCATGTCGTCGATACTGACTTTTGTGCAAGACACAAGGAACTTGTACCGGGCGATTATCTGCGGCTTGTTGTCAACGACGACGGTTGCGGCATGGATAAGGAAACGCAGAAGCAAATTTTCGAGCCATTTTTTACGACCAAAGGGATTGGCGAAGGAACTGGACTTGGACTGGCCACGGTCTACGGGATCGTTAAACAGAATAACGGTTTCATTGACGTCATCAGCGAACCAGGTGTGGGAACGACGTTCCTTATCTATCTGCCGCGCTATGTGGGTGATAGTCACCTGACACAGACAAAAGGCGCCATAGGAGCACTCCCGCGCGGTCGAGAGGTAATTCTACTGGTTGAAGATGAACCGGAAATTTTGAAAATGGTTTCCGCTATTCTCAAAGGGCTTGGCTATACCGTACTCGCAACACATTCTCCGGCAGAAGCAATGCATATTGCAAGTGAATATGCCGACAACATAGACTTGCTCTTAACTGATGTGGTCATGCCTGAGATGAACGGCCACGACCTTGTCAGTTATCTTCTTATCAGCAATCCTCAGCTCAAACATCTGTTCATGTCCGGATATACCTCTGACATCATCGCCCGCCATAATGTGCTTGATGATGGCATACATTTCATATGTAAACCATTCCAGATGTCTGACCTGGCATTCAAGCTGCGAGATATACTGGATGGTCAGGCCATACCATAGGAATAATAAAAATGTGATCCTGCCCGGATGTCACTTAGGAGCCACTCAATGACCAAAGCAAGCATTGCTGAAACAATTTCTGTCAATCCTCCTGAGCTGAAACCTACCCATATTATCGGCATCGGCGCATCAGCAGGTGGATTGAGTGCGCTTGAACAGTTTTTTGACAATATGCCGACAGATACCGGAATGGCTTTTGTGGTTATCCAGCACCTGTCCCCCGATTTCAAAAGCCTGATGGACGACCTGTTGTCCCGCCACACCACAATGCCGATCCATCGCGTTACTTCCGGCATTGAACTCCAGCCAAACAGCATCTATCTGATTCCCCCGAAGACTCACATGACCGTAAAAGAGGAAAAACTCTACCTTACGGAAAAAACACTCAGCCCCCACATCGAACTCCCTATTGATATTTTCTTCAACTCGCTTGCAGATGACGCAGGGGAGCGAGCGGTCGGGGTGGTCCTTTCCGGAACCGGCTCGGATGGCTCACGTGGTATTGTTTCGATAAACAAAAACGGTGGACTGGTTGTCGTTCAATCACCGGAGTCTGCGCAATTCGATGGTATGCCCCGTAGCGCCATTGCCACCGGAGTCTGTGATTTTATCCTAGGCCCTGACAGAATTCCGCGCATTCTGGTCGAATATGCCATCAGTCCTCTTGCAGTGCGGACGAGGATGCATCACGAACTGGAGGTTTTTGAGGATGAAGGGGAATATGCCGGCATTTTTGCCTTGCTGCGACGCGCGTATAATCTGGATTTTTCAAAATACAAAGGGTCAACAGTCGGTCGGCGAATCCGTCGACGAATGGAGTTCCGCCAGATTCCGGAGGTTTCCGATTATGCCGCCATCGTATCCGGTGACCAGGATGAACTGGAACTTCTCTACAAAGATCTGTTGATCGGGGTGACGGAATTTTTCCGTGATATGCAGGCCTTTGAGTTTTTGGAGCAGGAGGTCATTCCCAGATTGTTTGCAAATCTTAACAAAGAAGAGGATTTGCGCGTCTGGTCGGCGGCCTGTGCCACCGGAGAAGAAGCATATTCCATTGCGATTCTGTTGGCTGAAAGGGCCAAAGAGATTGACTTCAACGGCAAAATCACCGTCTTTGCCACCGATGTCCATAAAACCTCGCTTGATTTCGCTTCTCAGGGACTTTACAACAGGGCCCGTCTGACCAACGTAAGCCCGGACCGAATGGACAAATACTTTAAGAAGGAAGGGGGCGATCTGTTCCGGGTTACCTCCGAACTGCGTAAACTGGTGGTCTTTGCCCCGCACAACCTGCTCAATGATCCTCCGTTTACCCGGTTGGATCTGGTCTGCTGCCGCAATCTGCTGATCTATTTCCAGACTGAAGTGCAGGAGCGGGTGATTTCCCTGTTTCACTTTGCTCTCAAAATCGATGGCATTCTTTTTCTGGGAAGCAGTGAGGGTCTTGGTCCTTTTGTTGGTGAATTTGAAGTCATTGCCAACCAGCACAAAATGTTCCGGAAAATTCGAGATCTCAAGCTGGCCCTCAATCTGGATGCCAATCGCATGGAACGGCGGGAACCACACATTCCGACTGCAGTTTTGCAGCAGGGGAGCAGCCGTGTGGTTACCATTGATCGTCAGGTGCTGGCCGATTACGACACCCTGCTCCGAAGACATATGCCTCCTGGAGTCCTGATCAATGAAAATAGACAGATTGTCCACTATTTCGGCAATGTGGCCGAATATCTGAAAATGCCGGAGGGACGGGCGGAAAACAATATCCTTGTTCTTTCGGAGGATAACCTCCATGTGGCACTCAGCACTTCGTTCCAGAGGGCGGATACAACCCGGCAACTGGTGGTCACCCGCAATGTCCGAATCCGACGCGGTGATGGTGAATTCCTGATTGACCTGAATGTTTCTCCGTTGCCGGATGAAAAGAGCCACACGACTCATTATCATGTCTATTTCGAGCGTGTCCGCCAGACGGAACATCCGCAACTCCCTGAACAGACGGAAAATACAGACGTGACGCGTTTCGATATAGACAATCACTTCCGCCAGCATGTAGCTGACCTGGAAATGGAGCTGCAGTCAACCCGCGAGAGCCTACAGACTACCGTCGAAGAATTACAGACCAGCAACGAGGAGCTGCAGGCCACCAACGAGGAGCTGCTGGCCTCAAACGAAGAGCTTCAGAGCACCAACGAAGAGCTGCATTCGGTCAACGAAGAACTCTATTCGGTCAACTCTGAATTTGAGCGCAAGAACGTCGAATTGAAACAGCTGAACAACGATCATGAAAATCTGCTGGCCAGCACCGACATCGGCACGGTATTTCTCGACCGCCAGTTGCGGATTCGCAAGTACAACTCTGCGATCGCCTGTTTCTTCAAGCTGATGCCGCAGGATATCGGCCGTCCGATTGACCATATTGCCTATCATCTCTCCCAGCAGGAGGAGATGCTGGCTGACATACATCGTGTCCTCTCAACAGGAGAGCCTGTGGAGCAGGAAGAGCAAACTCGGGACAAAACCTGGCTTCTCAAACGGATTATGCCGTTCAGAACCGAAACCGGCCAGGTTGAAGGAGTTGTTATAACCTTTACCGATATTACAACGGTCAAGGCAGCGGAACTGAAGGTGCTGCGCCTTAATGAAGAACTGGAGCACAGGGTCGAAGAGCGCACCTGTGAGCTGAAAAATGAAATTCAGGTGCGGCTTTTGGCGGAAGAATCTCTCAAAAAGCAGGAAGCGTTTATTCGTTCCACCGTTGATGGACTGAGCGTCAATATTTGCGTGATTGATGCGGATGAGCGGATTGTCATTACCAACCGCGCCTGGGACGAATTCGCCGCCAATAACAATGCTGCTGAAGGCACGTTTGGCGAAGGGGCCAGCTATCTTGACGCCTGCACCCCCCTTTCGGAAGGGGACCGGGCGGATATGGAAGAATTCAAGAACGGCATCAGGGCCGTACTTTCCGGAGATGTTCCGGAATTTGTCAAGGAGTATCCCTGCCATTCTCCGAACGAGCAACGCTGGTTTGTCTGCAGGGCAAATGCGTTTACGGTTTCAGGCGCCAATTATGCCGTCATCTCTCACGAGAACATAACCGACCGCAAAACAATTGAAATCGAGCGTATGAGAAATCAGGAACGCCTGGAGAGCCTGATCAGGGTTTCCCAGCACCCGTCCCAAAACAGTCAGGAACTGCTCGAACTTGCCCTGGATGAGTCCATAGCACTCACCCGCAGCAAATTCGGGTACATCTATAATTACAACGAAGAAACCTGCGAATTTGTCCTGAATACCTGGTCCAGGGATGTCATGGACGACTGCAGCATCGTTGATCCGCAGACCTGCTACGGCCTCGACAAAACCGGTATATGGAGCGAGGTAGTCCGCCAGCGCGCGGCTATTATGCTGAATAATTTCCAGGCTCATCATCCCCTCATGAAGGAGTATCCGGAAGGGCATGCGGTGCTGCACCGTCTCCTGTCCATCCCGGTTTTTGATAATGACAGGATTGTTGCAGTCGTTGCTGTTGCCAACAAGGAAAGCGACTATGTTCAGACTGACATCCTCCAGCTCACGCTGCTTATGGATTCGGTATGGCGCATTATTGCACAATCCCGAATTGAGGAAGAAAAGCTGGCCATTGAATTACAGTTCCAACAGGCACAGAAGCTGGAAAGTCTTGGTGTGCTGGCCGGCGGAATTGCCCACGATTTTAACAATATCCTTACCGGCATTATGGCCAATATAACTCTGGC
>CAIYZD010000285.1 GCA_903930585.1 uncultured Geobacteraceae bacterium
CCGAGATCCGTTCTAAAGATTCATAGTAGGGAAAATCGAACATTCAACGTGGGGTGGGTACATGAAGTGCTCACCTCTCTTTTTAACCAAAAACATCAGGTTGCCCGCTGACTTAAGCATCAAAAAGCGTGCTTCCACTCAATCGGCCGAGAGACTTGGCGATTTTCACACTGGGTCTCAATACCAATTTAAGAGCATCCGATATCCTGAGAGTCACTGTTGGACATGTGAGACATCTGGGACCAGAAGAGTATTTTACGATTAGAGAGAAAAAGACAGGAAAAGAAAAAAACATCACCGTCAACAAGACCGTGCATGCAGCTATCAAGCACCTTCTTTCGACACTGCCGCCAGATACTCCAGATGATGCGCCACTTTTCCGGTCCCGAAAAGGTGAGTGTAAAGCCATAACTGTTCCGTATCTCCATGGCTTGGTAAAGGGCTGGTGTAGAGAAATTAACTTGGTAGGTAATTATGGGAGCCATACACTCCGAAAAACATTTGGATACATGCACAGAACTATCAACAAGACGGACCTCCCCACCCTTATGTCGATGTTTAATCACTCTACACAGCGGCAAACCTTAAATTACCTCGGAATTCAGGCCGAAGAAATAAAAAGCGCCTATCTTTTTGAACTGTAATACCGTATAGTTAGCCATCTCTTTGTGCTAAAAGGAACGAAAGATGACGCTTTTGGAAGAAGATTTACTCGCGGCATTAAAAGAGCTTTACGAGTCATCTAAGTTAATGACCAGCGGAAGCAGGATATCATCTGAAGAGATGACCAGGTATTATCAAAGTCTTGCATGGACCGAAAGGGTCCTTAAATTAGCTAATAAAACTGATTAATCTACAATTTAGACTTATCAGGCGTAAGACCGGCTTCCAAATTTGCGTTTTAAGCGACTTTTTCGCCATCGTGAATAGTAAGGCAAGGGGTTATTTTTTGCCAGCTCATTTTGAAGCCATTTATAATGGTAAATTAATCATCGGGGAAAATAGAATATGATTAGATCTGAATTAATTCAAAAACTGGCCGACACAAAAGAAATCGACCGTCATGCAGCGGAAAGAATTGTAATTGATATTTTTGCCGGGATGGCCGAAGAGCTGATTGCAGGTGGCGGTATTGAGATCAGAGGCTTCGGAAGTTTCTCTATCAGGAATTACTGCGGGCATGAAGGGCGCAATCCGAAATCGGGAGAAATTGTTATTGTAAAACCAAAGAGGTCAGTTTTCTTCAAAACGGGTAAAGAGATGAAGGAAAGAGTAATGAAGCCGAACCATAAGTGAAAAAACTACTCATCACCGCTGCTATAATCGCCTTTTCCACCCTACCCGCCTCTGCCGCCGAGCCATATTTTTCGTTAGGCGCCGGTGCCTGGTTGCCACATTCAACGTCCGGAGTTGATTACGGTCGGCAGCTGGTAGCAACCTCTTATTCACCTGGCTTCGGCTTGTCCGGTGCCGCTGGGATCGGCTTCAGAACTGGAACCAGACTTGAATGTGAGCTGAGCTACAAACAAGCTTCAGCCAAGGGAACAAATAACGATACATGGTTAATGAGTTACATGATTAATCTCTGGCAAAGCATGCCAGGTGACAACTATCCGATCTCGCCGTATTTCGGCGGAGGAATTGGAGTGGCTCGTGGTCATGTTGCGTCGCCTGGGTTTGTCGATGCGTCCGGTAACGGAGTTGCGTATCAAGTAGGTGGCGGCCTGGATATAAAGTTAAGTCAAAAAATGACAGCGGATATCGGGTACCGGTACGCTGGAATGACGGACAGCTCAAACAATAGCATTAATAAGGCAAGTGCAGATGGGTCGTACTTGCAAGCCGCTCTTCGGATGAATTTCTAATCAACAGGCACGCCATCTCCACAACCCTACAACATCATTAAGCAATTCAGTCAAACTTGACCTTTCGCGGTTTTAGTCAAAAACAGCGGAAATGGTGGTTAAGTTGCCGCTCCGGACTTGATTCTTTCAAGTTCACTCATAACCTGCTCGTATCCATCTGGGCTGTGCAGTAGGAGTATAGGTATCTGCTGTTCAAGTTCCGGACATTCCGCATTCATCCAGTCGATGGCTTTTTCGATATCCCCGAAAATTTCAACCACTTTATTGAATGCATCTTCATATTTTTTGTTACTCTGATCATCATTACCGAACATTTTATCATCTTCCTTTAATACGTTATGCCCTTGCAATATAAGGGGAAAATTCCCACTCTATGTAACTCAACGTGTTTATAATAGCCGCTCTGCCTTTAGGCGTTTTAAGCATTTGCACCGGTTTCTGAAATCCAAACATCATACAAGGCAAATTAAGCCAACACCGCGCAACACTCTCATCTCCGAAAACTTCCGCAGCCCGGGTCAAAACTTCCGCATAAACTTTCTTCCTCATCTCAAACCTCATACCCTCCTCCGCCCTATTATTTTCATTCCCCGTTGTACACTTTTTCCAGCTTTTTTTCAGCTTATATTGCCGACACATGTATTGCCAACAATCGTGGCGAAGCCGCCCTACCGCCGGCTCATATTTAGCTTTTTTTTTTGCGCCGATGTTGCTACGGGGATTAATAACCAAATTCTTCCGGATTACCAATAGGGTAATCTGAAAACGCTACGTACTCTTCACTGGTACCCATGGGAGAATCAGAGAAGCCAACTGGAGTTTCACAAAAGCCAACTTCAAAACATGGGCTCTCATCTGGGCCTTCGGGCTTGGCTTCATTTAACTTCGCTTTGGCTTTTTCTACAAAGCGGGCAATGAGGTAAGCGGGAATCCGGTTGCTGGAGCGACTGGCGGTTGTGATGGCTTTCATTCTTTTTCTCCCTTGTACTTTCGGGCGAGTTCATTGGCAGAAACCATCTGAAAATCAAAAAACAACTCGGCGGCAGCCTGACCTGTTTTAAATACCCGATTGCAGCAACTCACTTTATTACATGACAGTATTGTATGTCTGTTGTACTGTCTGTATGACAATATTACTCGCATCACTATAATGTTAATATTGTCATTTGTACTTGTATCGCAATATTGTCTTTCTGTCTTGTCTGTATAACATATTATGGCAAAAGAAAAGGGGCCTAAACCCCTTTAACCTTCTCAGTTATTGGCTTTGCAAGAAGATCTTGCTCTGCTTGAAGCTGCCTCGCCATCGCCTGTCTCGTCCACTCACTCTTATTGACCCGAAGTTTTTTGCAGTGAGCATCAACCGTGATATCAAGTTCCACAGGCAATCGCATCGTGAAGGCTGTAGAAAGAATCTTGTCTCCAGCTGACGGCACAGCAATTAAATATGGGGTAGCCTCCGCCAACAACGGCCACTTGACTTGACTATCATATCCATATTGTTCGCCTGGGGTCTGCGGCGGCGTGGCAGCCGCCGGCTCTACAGGAGGTGGGGTTTTGGCTTTAGGCACCTTTGCTTTCGGGACATTCACTACCGCCGTCTTGACCTCTGGTGCAACCGCCTCCGATGCCACTTCTACAGCTTTTGCCACTTTTTCCTTCTTCGCCACCGGCTCCACTGTAGATGACAACAGATCCATACCGTTCAGGGGGCTTCCACCTAACCTGCTAACACTTTTTTTCTCGCTCATTTTTTGCCACTCCTATCAATGAATTCTTGAGAAAGTTCAGTAAATGCCTTGCTTGCTGCGTCTTTTGAAGCATATTCGAAGATGGTTTTGCCATGCGACGGTGCTTCTGCGAGAACCGATCGCCTGGATATCTTCGTCGCATAGACTTTATTGTTGAAATGCCTTCCAACCTCTTCGCACACCTCTTTGTGCAGCCGAATGCGGGAGTCATACATAGTGATAATAACACCGGATATATCAATGGATTTGTTGAGGCGCTGCTTAACCACACGAATTGTATCTACCAGGTTCGCTACCCCTTCCAGAGGGGCAAACTCTGGCTGTAAAATGATGATGATGTCTTTGGCCCACGTGAGGGCGTTTACCGTCAATAACCCGAGCGACGGCGGGCAGTCAATCAGGCAATAGTCGAATCCCTTAATCCCGTCCATCGCCTCTTTCAGCAACAACTCCCTGCCCGGTTCTGCAAATAATTTGAATTCAGCACCAGACAAGGAAATCGATGACGGAATAACAGCAAGGTTTTCAGAACGCCTGATTATGATGTCTTTGGCCTTTTTCATTCCTGTTAATAGATCTGTTATAGACCCATTATCAGCTGACACGCCGAGAAATTTTGTCATGTTTGCCTGTGGGTCAAGATCGATCAGTAGCACTTTCTTGCCGGCCAGGGCCAAACCTGCGCCAAGATTGTATGTTGTAGTGCTCTTTCCGACTCCACCCTTTTGGTTTAAGCAGCAGTATACTCTCATAAATCACCTCGTTACGGTTTCATTTGTGCAACAACATACTCCCATACTCACAATACTGCAAGCCAATACTGCACGTCAAACATACGGGCTATATTGTCTATCAATATGTGCAATACTGTCTGTCATATTGTATTGTCGTACATGCAGTACTGGCAGTGATGTAATAGCGACAGTATTTGCTTGCAATACTGTAAAACCTGTATTATCTATTGTCTGTATGACAATATCTGCAATAAGGTTATGCATACTGAATGTATAGGCACATTACTCAACAAATACTGTTTGCATTGAAAATGCTCTGCAAAACTGGTAGGCTGCGGTGACCTATGACAACTAAACACGTAAAAATCGATGATGCGCTGCCACTACACTTGCAAGAAGTATTTAACAAGCTGAGTGCAGTAGAACAAGCCGAGATCGCAAACGTAAATGATAGCGAACTTCGCGAACTCATGTTGGGCGTCCGTATTCCTGGCCCAGAGTTGCCGGTTGCCGCCAAGAAGCAAGCTTCAGAATACCTGGAGCTTGTTGTAAAGGCCTCTGAGAACGAGCAGCTACGCCTGTTTTCTCCATTTCCAACTGAACTCACACGCTGTTCTCCATTTTTCCCCCTGTCTACACAAGAAATGTCCAACCGGCCATTTCTGAATGATTTGGTAATTGCTGACCACTCTTGGGGCCAGGTGAAATTCACCGGACAGAAGCTATCCGTGTACGACGAAGAAATGTTGATGATACTCCTTGCAGCCATTAACGAGATCAACCATAAACGCGGGGAAGAGGGATATACCTACGTCGGTTCAATGTCGCATTTATTGAAAATCAAAGGTGTTAACGCCGCCGGCCAGAATCACCGGGAAGAAGCATATGCGGCATATAAGCGAATGGCCGGGTCTACATTTGAAATAGACACAAGCCCAATTCGAAGCGGCAAGTCAACTCGCGGCCGGAAATCCGCCGTCAATAACATAATCTCCAATCTTGAATATGACAGAAAAGCAGGGTTAATCACCGCGACAGTCAATCCCTACTTTTATGAGATGTACTGCGCTGGCGAAGTCACCTGGATCGATATTGAGATCCGGACGAAATTGAAGAGCCCCATTTCGAAAGCCCTCCATCGATTTGTCACCAGCCATCAGAAAGACCACTGGAGCGGGCCGCTGATGCTATTGGCCGGGGCGCTGAACCTGGATCCGGATCTGCAAAAGATAAAAGTGCGAGAAAGGCTAAAGAAAGGCATCGCCGAGCTGGTAAGCTCTGGTGTCCTTCAGCTTAACAGTTCGATTGTAAGCGACAATGTTTCGCTTTACCGCACACCCAAGAAACCGGCAAAAAGGCTGCTAATCGGCAAACAATGAGACATAGCGCGGATAGTTTTTTGTGCTCATTCTGCTATTTTTCAGCGGTTTAGCCCATAGAAACGCAAGTGTTTATCAACAGTTAAGACATATCGCGGATGGTTATTACCAGAAAACCATTTATTGTTGGTTAGTTACACGTTTTGTAGGTGGATTTCCGAATTACTGATAGTGAGACATAGCGCGGATAGTTTTGACCTGCTATGCATGGAAATAGCCTCAACTATATGTGTATGGAAACACCATAAATTGAGACATATCGCGGATAGTTGGTATCATAAGAGTCGTTATTTATTAGGTAATTGACTAACATTTCCAAATCACCGACGCAAGGTTGAAAAGAGCGAAAATAAGCTAAACACATTGACTGAACTACCTGTAATTAATAAACTGATTCAGCCGAGACATAGCGCGGATAGTCAATCAGACTTAGCGCGGATAGTATGGCGATACTGTAAGACATAGCGCGGATACTGCAGGCTTGTAAAAGAAAACTATCTTGATGAGACATAGCGTGGATAGTCTGGTCGCCATTTCTGGCAATCCGAGTGAGACATAGCGCGGATACCCCAAAAGACATAGCGCGGATGGTTTTGAGACATAGCGCGGATGGAATTAAGACATAGCACGGATAGGGCCGAGACATAGCGTGGATGGAATCAAGACATAGCGCGGATAAAAAAGCTTGCGAGGCCTTGCCATTCGAGGGCTGGAGAGGCCTTAAAGGGTTTAAAGGTTTTATATAAGGGTTTAAAGGAATAAAAGGGGTTACCCTCCTTTTGATTTTTCTTCTTCAAAACCCCATGTTGGATCGCTAAAAGTTATGTTGTGCCGGATAAGCCTGACGGCCAAAAAGGGGCCGCTTTTCCAGCGACGACCCGACTGACACAAGGGCAATTCAGGACGAAGCATTCGAAACCGAATTTCTCCGTTTAAGCAAAAAAAAGAGGCTCCCAAAAACCGCTCTCACTGATTTAACGCGACGCAAGGCATATCATCGTATTGGTCGAGTAGGGCAGGGGGCTTAAATCGCCTTATTTTCGCTTTGGTGGCCCGATGAGCCGGAAGTACCATTAATTAATTCAGGTTGCAACACAAAAGGCTTATTTTAGCCAATAAACCACCCATAAGGAGAGAGAAACGATGACAAAAACAGAGTTCATTGCAAAGTTGGCCGAAAAATTGGACATTCCCAAAAAACTCGCAGCAGAAAATGCCGACGCGGTTATTGACCTGATCGCCGAAGTAGTAAAAGCTGGAGACAAAATATCTTTTCCCGGTTTCGGCACCTTTGCTGTTTCTGAGCGGGCAGCACGGGTGGGGCGCAACCCGCAGACAGGTGCGGCGATTGAAATAGCTGCTTCCAAGAGTGGCAAGTTTACAGCTGGCTCCGGTTTGAAGAATCTGTAACCTAAAAAACTTCAAGGAGTTCGATGCTGCTAAATGATCCGGTAAGCATGTTGATGATTTTGTTTATTCTCGTTGGCAGTGTATCAATAGTCGTCAACCTTCGGGGAAAATATAAGAGAGACAAAGAGCGTTGATGGCCTGTCGGCCGGGGCGATCCGGAGCGAAGTTGATAAAAGTGAGATGGGGTAGGGGAGAGCAAGCCGAAACCGACTTAAATGTGAACCTTCGCCTGGAGCCGCCGTCACACAATCAAGTGCCAGAAAAATTATTACCGGCTGCGGGTAATGTTGTAGAGAAAAATGAGTCGAAGAGAAGCCGAACCCTTAACTGGTCTTCGGCTTTTTTTGTGGCGCGTAGTAAATGCGTTTGATGGCTCCATGAGCTAACAGGCTCCCGCATAACTGCCCAAAAATCCATATTAATTCCATAATTATTCAAGAAAATTAGTGGTAAACTGTTAGCCTTCCAATCAGATAATGAATGGTAATGACTCGACACTCAAAAGACAAAGGGGAAAACACTGTGAAAACTATTTTACTGGCATGCTTTTTAACCTGCTGTATTAGCGTCACTTCTGCTTTAGCAGCGGATGCAAAATTAGGATACTTTGATTTACAACGTGCCATGCGTACATCGGTGGAAGGGCAAAGGGTACAGGAACAACTATCACTTCGTTACAGCAACTATCAAAAGGAAATTGCGGCAAAACAGAACGAACTTCAAAATCTGAAAGAAAATCTTGAAACGCAGAGTTCTCATCTATCAGAATCGGACAAAACTTCAAAGGAAAAGGCTTACCAGATGCGCCTTAAAGAATTCGAGCGCTACACTAAAGACGCGCAGGATGACATGCAGGCCCATGATAAAGAGATATCCGGTAAAATAATTGAAAAAACGATAAAGACTGTCCAAGAATATGGTAAGGAAAACGGCTATACATTTATTTTCATGAAAAGTGATGCTCTGTTATTTACAGATGCTAAAGTAGATCTGACGAATGACATTTTAAAAATACTTGATGCAGCCCAAAAAGGTAGATGACAATGTTTTACGAATAGACCACCGCCGCGCCGCCAAGCAACAGAGATAACATTGCCAGTTGCGTTGTCGCTGGTATTGGGAAATATGAGCTGGAAAGAGCCGAGTCCATATTTTATCTGGTGTTATCAATTCGAAGAGCCCAAGGTAAGAATAAAGGAGAAAATCATGAGCGTAATCGGAATGGGTATAATGTGGGGTTTTGCATTAGTCGTCTTTGTGATTATCACCAGGTGGCCAATGGGTACGATAAGTAACCAACGGACTGAATACTGGTCAAAATACGAAGGCAAATAACAGCAGATTCAAGTTATGATAAAGTGGCACACTTCTGTGATGCAGAGCTAAGAAGCCAAAGAAAAGCCAGGCAGAGTAGGGTAGGGCGGCTGCCAACCCGCCACCATCAACACATAGCCAAGAAAACCACAAGCAGTAGCAAGCCAGATTTCCTTTCAACGGAACAATATGATCGTTACCGAGACTAATATTCATAACGCCGCAATCTTAATTGTTGACGATCAGGAGGCCAATATCCGGCTTCTTGAACAATTGCTGGGTGAAACCGGCTACAGCTCCGTCACCTCAACGATGAATCCGGAGGATGTTAGCAAACTGTACCGTGAGAACGGTTACGACCTGATCCTGCTTGATCTGGTGATGCCCAGCATGGACGGCTTTCAGGTGATGGAAGAACTCAAGGTGGTCGAAACCGACAGCTATGTTCCGGTTATCGTGATAACCGCCGAGCTGGGACATAAACTGCGGGCGTTGGAAGCCGGGGCAAAGGATTTCATCAGCTATCCGTTTGACTTGGTCGAAGTAAAGACACGTATTCACAACATGTTGGAGGAGCGGCTGCTGCACAAAAAGCTCGGTAATTACAACAAGGTGCTGGAGCAAACGGTACAGGACCGGACTGGAGATCTGCTCAACGCTAATATGCAGCTCACGCAGGAAATAGAGGAACGCAAAAAAGTGGAAAAGTCGCTTCATGGTGCATATACGGAAATTAAGCAGTTGAAAGACCGGCTCCAAGCCGAGAATATTTATCTGCAACAGGAGGTTGACCAACAGTTCAACTTTGGCGAAATCATCGGCCAGAGCGATGTCCTTTCGCACGTATTCCTGCGGGTCAAACAGGTTGCGCCGATGAATGCGACCGTTCTTCTCCTTGGCGAGACCGGCACCGGCAAGGGAGTGGTGGCACGCGCCATCCACAGCACCAGCAATCGCAGAGGGAGACCGCTCATAACCGTCAACTGCACGACACTGCCGGCAGCCTTGGTGGAAAGCGAACTTTTTGGGCGGGAAAGGGGGGCGTACACCGGATCCGATGTCCGGCAAATTGGGCGTTTCGAACTGGCTGACGGCGGGACCATATTCCTTGACGAAATCGGCGAGATGCCTCTGGACCTGCAATGCAAGCTGCTTCGGGTTATTCAGGATGGCGAGTTTGAGCGTCTGGGCAGCCCTCGGACTATTAAGGTAGATGTGCGAATTATTGCGGCTACCAACCGGTATCTGATAGAAGAGGTTAAAAAGGGGACGTTCCGGGAAGACCTGTTCTACCGGCTCAACGTGTTTCCGATTACCATGCCGCCGTTTCGGCAGCGCAAACACGATATTCCGCTGCTCGCCACCCATTTCGTTCACAAGTTCAACAAGAAAATCGGCAAAAAGATCGAGACCATATCAAAAGAGACCATGAATGCTCTTCAGGAATACCAATGGCCCGGCAACGTGCGGGAACTGGAAAGTGTTATCGAACGGGCGGTAATTATGAGTAAGGGGAGCACGTTGCAGGTATTGGACCGGTTTGATACGTGCCGGGTCCCGGAGGAAGTCACGGGAGACTGCGTCAAAGCCCTTTCCGATCTTGAACACGATCATATACTTCGGGTGCTCAAAAATACCGGGTGGAGGATCGAGGGTAAAAACGGAGCCGCGGTACTTCTGGGCCTCAACCCCAGCACTCTGCGCGCTCGGATGCGAAAATATGGCATTGTCAGGTAAAAGATCTGATGCGAGATGATGGATGACATTTATACAAAACGCTTTACAGGCCCGTTCCAGGTACAACATCCTATAATATTTACTGGTCAACTATGTCAGGAGCGTCTCTGTCATCTGGTACTATGACTGTCGGAGTAACCAACCGCTAAACCCGCCACCATCAGCACGTAGCTAAAAAAACTCAAGCAGTAGCAGAGCCAGATTTCCTTCAACCGGGATCTGGCTTTTTTTGTCTTTGAATTCTGATGTAGGTGCCTTCTGAACAATGTGCATCCATGAAATATAAAAGGCGTAAAATATTACTTGACATTAGCTTGGATCTATGTTAAGTTGTATGTGCGTTGAATGAGTGACGCAAATAAAAGTAAAAAAAGAGGTGGGAAATGACTTCAGTAATTATAAACACGATTGCAGCAATGAATGTAGAAAAACTGATCGGACTGATTGTACTGCTGGCATCAGTTGCAGTTGCCACAAGCGTTTGGCTCCATGGGGACATCCCTTTGGCAGTCATGGTAGCATTGGGGCAAGTGCACGGGCACATTCAACATCATGCACATTCCGCCGCAGAAGAGGCGGGTCATGTCGTGGTACACCGGGCAATCAAGTAGCAAGACAAAGATCTTCGGGGAAAAGGAAAATCTCATGACAGACTTAATGGCAAACCCGGCTGCGTGGGCGATCAGTGAAGAATTGCGAAAGATTATTGCTGAGGCTATTCGAGAAAAATCGGGGGCGTGCATAATCTCATTCAGAGATCCGAACTACTCTGCTGAAAGAGGCGGGTTCCATCCTGTAGAAATCATGGTGAGCGGCAGCGGGGAAATTCAGTACATAACAGATTTTGCATTTGTCGGTATTGAGCCTCACTCGGAGCTGGTAAAGGAAATCGACTTTGATTTCAGTTGTGGAGCTTTTCAGCATTTCTGTCGTGAGTACCCGATTAGCGAAGGCCGTGAACTGTTTATGATCTGGATGAGCAACTTCACGATGTATCACAGGATGGGCGTCTACGAAATATCTATCGAAGAAATAGAAGAAGGGTAGGGGACCATGATCAGCAAAACTCACAGTGGAGTTGAGAAAGTTAGTAGCGATGAGGCTGACGAAATACAAAAATTACCATTGCTTGAGGCATCTCTACCATTTACTTTCGCCGACGGCGGGACTTTGGGGGATATCGGCATCAGCTGTGGCGGTTGTGGGAAGGCTCTCGGTTCTCATCAAATTCACGGGTCAATTGAAGGAAAGCTTAACGGCTCCGTGGCGGTCCTCACAGGCTTTGGAGTTTGCTTCTCCTGCCGGACACTTTCACCATGCGAAGTTAAATTCTACTCTGATGGAAACTCACTACACAAAAAAGACAACACGTGGGTAAAAGAACGTTGGAGTCCGGAGCATCACACGTTCACCCACCGAGTGTCGCTTTACGTCTATGGCCGCTGGCAAACGCTCATTCCTCCGGTCATAGCAGCTATAATTATTGCCGGATGGATGCTGAAGAGGTGACGCATGGACAAGAAACTTCGCCAACCGACACTTATTGAAGCTGATCCGCTGCCGATCTTCGCGGCCCGATTGGTCGCCGCGGATTCTCCCCGGGTCGCCTACTACAGCATCGAGATATTTTATTTGCCTGGAGCAGGGTACCGGATTCAGAAATCTTCCGGAGCATCAGGAACACGGCCGGTCAAAGAAAACTGGTGGCGCCCAAACTTGAAGCAAGCGTTAGAAAAAGGCGAAAAGTTAGTCAAATCGAAAACTAACAGCAAAAGGCGAGGGCGGGTCTACATCGACATCGGTAGCGACGCCGGCCTTAACGAACAAACATAACAAAATATCCACTATGAAACCAGTTTGGGGTCAAGCTGAGTTCCGGCCTGGCGGCTGACAGAAGTAAGCGCGTATTCGTCACGCTTCACCGATACGGAGTTTGCTGCCTGTTCGATAACATCAGCAATGGCGATCAGGCGAGCTCCAAGAGGAATATCCTCTCCTTTCAGCCCATCGGGGTAACCGCTTCCGTTGTAAGCTTCATGATGGCTGCGCACCATCAGCCCCACGTCCTGCAATTCATCCAGCGACGTAAACAACTCCTGTCCCCGTACCGGATGGGTATAAATATCACCCTGCTTGACTGCCGTTATTGTATTTCCGCCATATCCGTTACGTCTCGTCCGGTTCCGAGCAGTCCTATATCGTGCAGCAGTCCGGCCAACCGGATCCGTGCCACCTCCTCGGCCGGCAGATTCATCTTGCGAGTGGCATCTCCCGCCAACTCGCTGACTACCCATGAGCTGATGCCAAGCTGCTCTTCCATCAGTTCAAATACCCGTGAAAACAACTCCACGCTCTGCATGCATCCACGATGCCCCGCCCACTTTTCCTCTGCCGACCTATATGCTTCGGTTTTCAGGCGCATGTTTGCGATGCTTTGTATCAGCTTCTATTTAAGGTTATTGTTCCACTGCTCCATTTAAACTTGAGACGTTTTCAGAGCCAGTTGTGACTTGACCCGGGTGCGTACTACAGAATCATACCGTAGCCACTGGCACTCAGCCTGATCGGCCATGCCGATGACGACGATCTGCGGACAATCCGCAAATCCGGATTTTTTCCTGATTATTTGATGCACAATACTGTCTATCTTTTCCGAAAAAACGAAATCGAATGGATCAAAATTATGGATGATCTCTTCACCAAACGCACTGAGTCTGGCTATGTTATGGTAAGCCGAATTGAGGCGGTCATTCAGCGTTTTGACATGCAGCAGCATCTTTATTCTGGCCAGCACTTCAGAGACGTTAAACGGCTTGGTAATGAAATCTTCCGCCCCGGCCTCGATCCCCCTGATACGATTATTCATGTAAGCCAAAGCGGTGATCATGATAACCGGAACGGTGTCCTGTTCAGTCTCCGACTTGATGCGGCGGCAGATCTCAAACCCGTCAATTCCTGGCAACATTACATCCAGAAGGCAGATGTCGATCTGTTCCGTCTGGATCTTTTCCAATGCTTCCGAACCGTTTTTGGTGTTACCACTTCAAATCCCCTGGGGACAAGCATTGCCTCCAGTAAGGAGAGATTGAGAGGTTCATCATCGACGCAGAGTACCCTGATAACCGGTTGATTCATGGCGGTAGCTCCATGCTCAGCCATTGTTTTATCTGGTCGGGCAGCTCCCGGGTATTGATCGGCTTGGCGAGATACCCGTCGAATCCGGCCGCCAGGAATTTTTCCTGGTCTCCCTGCATCGCAAAAGAGGTCAGAGCGATGATCTTGAGTCCGCTGGTCGCCGGATCTCCATTCAGGATGCCGCCGGCGGTCATGCCGTCCATACCTGGCATCTGGATATCCATCAGGATCAGATCAGGCATCAAATTCCTGGCCAATGCGACACCTTCCAGACCGTCTGCGGCTACCGATACCTCATAACCGTGAAAGTTCAAAATATCCAAGAGAAGGGTGCTATTGTTGGCGTTGTCCTCAATTATCAATATCTTGTGTGGCATTGTGTTTATCTCCTGTATCCGAATGAGTTATTGTCTGTCGGATAGTTCACCGGTGTTGATCGGCTTGGAAAGATAGCCATCGAATCCGGCAGCGGTTATTGGCGTTGTCTTCAACAATCAGAAATTTTTGTAACATGGTAGTTATCTCCGGAAATTTTTGAACCTATGGCGCTTTCAATCATGCTGATGAGATTTTGCGTTGACAGAGTCCCTTTTTCGGCAATCCGCCAAACCTTTCCGGAGAGTCGCGCCCTGTCTGCCGCAGAGAGATCCATGGCGGTCAGCACCAGGATTGGCGTATTAGGATCGGCATTGCCGTCATGCAGATGGTCGGCTACATCGAAGCCGCTCACGCCAGGCATCATCAGGTCAAGAATGATCAGGTCAGGCCGGTCATTACGTGCCATAGTGATACCGCTCATCCCGTTGTTTGCACTCAACACCTGATACCCTTTGCTCTGCAGAGCGCATTTTAAAGAGGTTTGCGTATGCGGATCGTTCTCAATCAGCAGAATCTTGCCACCGCTGACGTGTACGGAGTCTGTCTGGTTGGCAGTGGGTTCTTTTGTGGCCGCTTGCGCCAGCGGAAAGGTGAAACAGAATTTGCTCCCGGAGCCGAAGGTACTCTCAACCCAGACCCTGCCGCCATGCAGTTCCACTAACTGTCTGGTCAGCGCCAGACCGAGGCCGGTTCCTTCAAACTCCTTGGTATAGACCGATTCCAGTTGTGTGAATGGTTGGAATAGTTTTGGGATATCTTCCGCTTTGATTCCCATGCCGGTATCAGAGACGCTGATTTCGATGAAATCTTCATCTCTGGCCGCACTCACATCCACTCTGCCACCCGCCGGGGTGAATTTGATCGCATTCGAGATTAGGTTGAACATGATCTGTTTTAGTTTTCTCTCATCTGCCTCCGTGACTATATCTGCCTCCGGGCTGATGTCCAGACTCAGGTTGATTGCCCCTTTCAGAGCTTTCTCCTTGAGCAGTGTTACGGTGGCGTCCAGTGATTCCCGCAGAGAAAAAGTACTTAGGTCAAGCTCCATCTTTCCCGACTCTACTTTGGAGAGATCAAGGATGTCGTTGATCAGGGAAAGGAGGTGCATGCCGCTGGTGAGGACATTGTTTACATATTCCCGCTGTTTCTCATTGAGCACCCCAAATATCTGATCTTGCAGAACCTCGGAAAAACCGATCACCGCGTTGAGCGGGGTGCGGAGTTCGTGGCTCATGTTTGCCAGAAATTCCGATTTGGCGAGATTAGTCTTTTCCGCCATGGACCAGGCACTCTCCAGTTCGATATTTTTTTCCCGCAGTACCTGGTCCAAGCGTTTGCGCTCGGTAATGTCGCGTGCTGCAGCGAATACGCCGCGCAGTGTCCTGTCCCGGTCATAGAAAGTGGTTGCATTGTAGGATACCACGGTTTCCTGACCATCCCTGGTACGCGCAGTGAGTTCGAAATCAGTAACCTTCTTTTCACTTAAAACTCGTCTAATGCCGGTTTCCGCCCATTTGGGATCGGTAAAGTGATTCTTGAACGGCGCGCCGATCAGCTCGTCCCGTGTGCAGCCGGTGAGAGCCTCCATCTGCTTGTTGACGTCGGTAATTATGCCGGATGGATCGGTGGTTATCAGCGCGTCGATGTTGGATTCGATAAGAGAGCGTAAATAGAACTGTTGATCGCGCAGTTGCTGGTCGAGTTTTTTCTGTCCCGCGATATCGCGTGCAGCGGCAAACACACCCTGTAGTACCCCGTAACGGTTGTGAAATGTGGTGGCATTATATGAGACCACAGCTTCCTTGCCGTCCTTGGCTCGGGCGGTGAGTTCGTAATTGGTAACTTTATTTTCGCGGAGCACCTGATTTATTCCGGCTTCAGCCCACTCCGGGTCGGTGAAAAAATATTTGAACGGTGTGCCGATCATTTCGTCGCGAGTACAGCCGGTGAGCGCTTCCATCTGCTTGTTGACATCGGTAATGAAACCGGACGGATCGGTGGTCATCAGGGCGTCAATGCTGGATTCAATGAGAGAGCGCGTATAGAACTGCTGATCACTCAGCTGTTGGTTGAGCAGCTTTTGCTCTGCTTCCGCCTGCACATGGATGCTATTGTCTGCGCCGATCAACAGGTAGCCGATGATTCTGTTTTGAGAGTCGCGTAACGCCGTGATAGACACCAGCGATAAAAAACGGCTCCCATCCTTACAGGTGAAAGTCATCTCGTAGCTGTCCTCTATGCCGCGTGAAGCATTAAACACCAGCGCTGCGAATCCCGGCGTGTCCAATATGGCGGAACCAACTTTCCTGGCTCGTGTGAGCAGTTCTTCCGGATCGGTTATCTCGGTCAGTGAAATCCTGTTTGTGACATCTGCTGCCGCATATCCCAGCATCCGTTCCGCACCAACGTTGAAAAGCAGAATCAACCCTTTTTCATCGGTGGCGATATTCAAGAAATTGGCAATGTTGAGGATCGCGTTTTGCAATGCTCCGGTATTAAACAGGAGATCCTGACGATTCACTTCACCGATATCGTCGGTCGTGCCGGTGGTGGGTTTGAGCCTGGCGCTGGTGCGGACTCTATTGTGCATGGTTTACCTCGGTGAATATCTGATTTTGTCGTCATCACTCATTCTCCAACCTTTATCCTATCGTGACTTTCGGTTGTCGTGCGGATCCGCAGCAGCACGCCGCTGGAGACGCTCGATTTCAGCCAGCACATCTTCCGGTTTGGTTTCCATCACCAGATCAGCGTCGGCCAGGTTGCTGACATCATCGTTGCAGATGCCGATTTTGTGCTGAATTGCACGGAGCATTTGCAGCACCCGCGTCAGTTCATGTTCGGTAAGCAGACCGGTTTGTAACCCCAGGTCGGTGAGGCGTTCAGCTTCTTTGGCTAACAGGTTCTGGCTGATGAGCACAAATGTTGCCAGGAAAATCGCTTCCAGCGACACGACCATGGTCAGAAATCCGTATGGGTAGGGGTCAAAAGGAGCGATGCTGAGATGGCCGGTATTGAGAATAATCCAGACTAAAAACCAGACGATATGCACATAAAAGAACCTCATGCTTCCCGAATATGCGGTCATGGCATTGGCGATGCGATCTTGCAGACTCTGCTCACGGGTCGCTTTTTGGCGAACGTTGATGATCTTGCGAATATTCCGTTGAATGACGTTGGAGAGCGCCGGATTATCTTCTTTGTGATCTTCGATTTCCTTTTGCAGCAACCGCGCCTCCAGCATGTTATGGACTCGGGTCAGTACCTCGATCAACTCAAACGGTTTGCTGATAAAATCTTTCGCACCGGCTTGCAGTGCCCGTTCCTTATGCCCAGGTTCGGCGGTGATGACAAGCACCGGGGGATAGTCGTCCTTTTGAACCTTTTTCAGGCACTCCATTACCTGGAATCCGTCCATTCCGGGCATTCTGATATCAAGCAGGATCAGGTCGTAGCGATTGGCGCGGTACAGATCACAGACATTCTGCGGGTTCATTGTGGCTGTAATTGATGTATATCCGGCGTTACGCAAGGTACGTTCGAGTAAAATGACATTCGGTTCCTCATCATCGACAATCAGGATTCCGGCTTTCAGAATGTCAGCTGAGTTAATCATGCAATGGTCCTTTTAGATGCCATCATTATTTGTAATAATTGTATGTGCTGGTAGTTTATCAACTTACATGCCATAGAAAACTGAAGGCGTTGAGAGTGCAATGGGCTGATTATTAAATGGAAAATGGATTCTATCGTGAGGTGAATGAGGGAAAGCCGTCAGTGGTATCCGTCATGTTTGACATAACTGTACTATATGACGGGCAACGCTGATGTTGCTGTTTTGTAAGTTGAAACATGTGCTAATGCGGGTGTGATATGCGGCAGGCTGAATTCAGCAAAAAACGGCAGATGATCCGATGCCGTTCGCGTATCGCTGCCAGTCGGTACTTTTATCGCTTCAACGGAAAGATCATCGGAAATGAACATATGGTCGAAGTTAAGAAAGGGGTGGAAGCTTGGCCACGTCTTTTCTGATTCGCCGTTGACTTTCAGCTTTTCAACATTACGGAGTTTTTCCTCCAATAACGTAAATACTGTTGAGCCGGACTGGGTATTGAAATCTCCACATAAAATTACGGGATGTAAGCATGCCGGACTGTTCAGCCATTCCGGCCCGGCAAGAATTTTTGCCTGATTGAAACGTGATGAGGGAGTGAGGCCGAGGTGAGTATTAATTACCTGAATTCGAGTTCCTAATGCCTCTATCTCTACCCACAGTGCTCCCCGTCTCGTAAGATGATGCCATCTGCGAAGCCGGTGGAGCCCGCCGGCTTTAATCCTTGTCATCGGATAACGGCTCAGTATTGCATTACCGCAACGTTCTCTCTCGATCCATACGTCAGGGAATTTGAGGTGTTCTGCAATAATGGCAGCCTGATCATAGAGTGTCGGGCGCATCTGGCCGCAGTCCACCTCCTGCAACGCTACGATATCAGGGTGGTGGACTGCAATCACATTGGCAATACGTTCGGGCGATATTTCACGATCCGCACCGATGCAACGGTGAATATTATAGGTAATGATGCGAAGCCTGTTCGGTGTTAACGTCACATCCTGAAGCCGAGAACGGCGGTCGCAACAAAGCCGTCCAGCTTGATATGTTCGCCGCCGAATGAAGGATTAAGCCCAGAGGTATTTTCCTTCGCTTCAGTTGTGCCTCACACAGTGCCATCACAAAGATCGCTACGAGGCTTGGACTGGTTGAACTTCTTTCTCTCTGACGTCCAGACCGGAGTCGGGCCATTCTTCGCTATCTATCTTGCCGGGTTTGGCTGGAATGAAGAGAGTGTAGGGATTGCTCTGAGTGTTTCCACTGTTGCCAGAATACTGGCCCAAACCCCCGCAGGCGCACTGGTAGACCGTATCAGATCTAAACGAGCGTTGATCCCCGCTGGAATTGCCGTACTGGCGATAGGGGCAAGACTGGTTGCTTTCTCGCCAACCTTTTGGATTGTTATGTCGGTGCAATTCTTGGTAGGTGGCACTTCGAGTGTTTTGGACCCTGCTATCTGTGCAATTTCACTTGGAATCGTAGGTCGCCATTTGTTTGATCTACGCCAAGGACGCAATGAGGCCTTTAACTCAGCCGGAAATGCTGTAGAAGCTGTATTGATGGGTTTGCTTGGATATTTCATATCCAACCGCAGTGTTTTTTTCTTCGTGGCATTCTGTGCCATCCCGACCATTCTGGTGTTGCTCACCATCCGACCCGGAGAGATTGATTACAGGCGGGCGCGGGGCGCTAAAGAATGTAAAGATGACGGCAAACTGGTTGGGATTAGTGTGTTGTTAAAGGATCGTCCGCTGGTTATTTTCCTTGTCTGTTCGCTATTGTTTTACTTTGCCAATGCCGCGATGCTACCGCTCTTGGGCGAGATGCTTGCCAAGGGTCATGGTCGAAGTTCGATGATGTTTATGTCGGCATGCGTGGTTACCACCCAGTTAACAGTTGCGGTTATTGCTTCCTGGGTCGGCCGTAAAGCTGGATCGTGGGGTAGGAAACCGCTACTACTCATTGCTTTTGGCATACTCCCCATTCGAGGCGTTTTATACACGCTTACTGACAATTTGGAGGCGTTGGTATCTATTCAGATTTTAGATGGTGTTGGATCAGGAATATTCTACGTTGTTTCGATACTTGTGGTCGCCGATCTCACGCACGGTACGGGGCGTTTTAATCTTACACTCGGTGCCGTTAGCACTGCGATATCAATAGGTGCTTCGCTCAGTCAGACAATTGCCGGTTACATTGTGCATCACTTTAGTTTAAATGCAGGTTTTCTCTTCCTCGCTTCAGTAGCTTCGACCGCATTTGTTCTCCTTTACATCTGTATGACGGAGACCCGCAACCAACGATTTCATAATCAAGTCAGTGGAGTACCAATACTATGAGCACCATTCTGGATATATCAAATGTCCCCATGACGTATATGTATCTGGCACAGCGCCGCTGACACCAAAAATCCATAATGATTCCATATTTATATAAATATATTAGTTGTATAGTATGGCAATGAAAATTTGATGAGTTGTAAAAAGGTCTTCTGAAAATCGAGAGTGAGTTAACTGTGAGATCAGCCGACGCAAATAGCTTGATCTATGTAGTCAAGGCGGTGATCGTTATCGCACTTCTGGTGCTGGTTGGCGTTATCTTCTGGTATGAAGCGCCACCTGTGTTGGTTGATCCTGGGTGGATCGAAGATTTCTTGAAAATGGCCGGATGGATGGCGCCCTTTATTTATATATTTCTCAGAGTCACTGCTATTGTGGTTGCCGTGATACCTAACGCCCCACTTGATATTGCCGGCGGCCTACTCTTCGGTCCTTTTCTGGGGACTATTTACTCTCTGCTGGGTTCTGAGGCAGGAGCCATTGTCTGTTTTCTCCTTGCTCGCTATCTTAGCAAAAAGACTATTACCCGGCTGTTTAGGTGGGATATCACTTTTCGTAACCAGGCTGGCATGCGTCAGCTTGGTTACATAGTATTTTTTGCTCGTCTTGTACCGGTATTTTC
>CAIYZD010000286.1 GCA_903930585.1 uncultured Geobacteraceae bacterium
CAGGTCAGGGCGATGGCCATCAGCATGATCACCAGATCATATTCTTCCAGTTTTTTTAACATTTACAGTGCCTTTACTGCGGCAATAAACCGCTCTGCCCGCTCTTCATAATCTTTGAACATATCAAAACTTGAGCAGGCCGGTGACATCAAAACAGTTCCGCCGGCGGCCGTCAGCCCCGCAGAAAGCCGCACCGCGTCTTCCAGTGATTCCGCCAGTCGGGTGTCGGTCAGCTCTCCCAGTTCCTCTGCCATCCGTCCGGCCGCTTCGCCGATCAGGATCAGGTGCCGCACCCGCTCTTTCACCAGCGGTGCAAGCGGTGCGTATGAACCACCTTTGTCTTTCCCCCCGGCAATGAGGGTGATGTCGGTAAAGCTTTCCAGCGCTTTTTCGACACTGCCGACATTGGTGGCCTTGCTGTCCTCATAGTAGCGGACGCCGTTCACATCGCGGACAAACTCCATACGGTGATGAAGCGCCTCGAAGCAGAGAATTGTCTCAAAGGTCTCATCCGGACGGCAGCCGAGTAAAAGCGCGCATGCCGTCGCAGCCATGATATTTTCAAGATTGTGCACCCCCTGCAACCGGATGGCGGCGGTGGGGAAACACTCTTCATGGCCGTTATGGCGATAGGTGATGACGCCGTCACTGCAGAAAATCCCTTCTTCCAGCTCAATTTTCCGACTGAATGGGAACAGGGAGGCCTTGAGACCCTGGACATGCTGCCAGACCAGTGGATCGTCCCGATTCACAACGGCAAAGTCCTCTTCGGTCTGATTTTCAAAAATCCGCAGTTTGGCATTAATGTACGCCTGATAATTCGGATAACGATCGAGATGATCCTCGCTGAGATTCAACAGCGCCGCTACGGTCGGTCGGAACGACGTGATCCACTCCAGCTGGAACGAGCTGATCTCCGCCACTACCTGATCGACAATTTGATGGGATTCTGCGACTTCAATCAGCGGGTCGCCGATATTGCCGCCGACAAAAGTGTGATAGCCGTTGTGTTTGAATATCGCACCCAGGATGGTCGTCGTTGTCGTTTTGCCGTTAGTGCCGGTTATCGCCGCCAGAGGAACATCGATGAAGCGTGCCGCCAGTTCGATTTCGCTGATAATTTCACGTCCGGCCAGCTTTGCCGCCACCAGTTGCGGCAAATCCATCGGTACGCCGGGGGAGACCACGATCAGGTCGCTGGCGAGAAAGGTTGTTTCGTCATGGCGTCCCAACTCCAGCTTTATCCCGTATCCCTCCAGTTCTGCCAACTGGCTCTTCAGGGCACTTTCGCTTCGCATATCGGTAACGGTTACCCGTGCGCCCTTCGAGGCCAGAAAACGGGCGCAGGCCACGCCGGTTTTGGCAAGGCCGACGACGAGGATGTTTTTGTTTTTGAGTTCCATAACAACGCTACCTCATCTTCAACGTCGAAATCGCCACCAGCGCCAGGATGATCGTGATAATCCAGAAGCGGACGATGATCTTCGGTTCCGCTACGCCC
>CAIYZD010000287.1 GCA_903930585.1 uncultured Geobacteraceae bacterium
AACCTCTCGTGTAACCTCTAAGCTATTGGCTGTAACTTGAATTATTTGGTACTGAATGGAATAACAATAGTGGATAAACCAAGGTATGTCAAGAGATTACAAGCGGAAGGGTTACACGTTTAAAATCGAATGGAATTATCTGGAATAGTTAAATTAACGGTGGTGTCGGCCGTTCGAATCGGTCCGGGCGTACCAATAATAACACTGGCTTACAGCTTATAGCTGTGGGCCATTTCTTTTTGTATTATAATGAAAACATCTAAAGAGACCAAACTACTTTAAGGGTTATTTCCGGTAATGTGTATGACAAAAGATCGATAAGTCCGTATCGCTTTCGAGTTCGTTGCGGTTAAATTCAATCCCGATATAATTCAGCTCTCCTGACTTTCTTACCTGCCGGACCGTACCGCTCAATAACACGTCACCATTCCAGAACGGACGATAGAATCGAAGGGTAACCTCGGAACCGACCATAAAGGAGACGTCGCATCCCAATGACATCCCGTATTCATTGATGTCATAAGTCATGCCGGGACGGAAATTTTTATCCACAGGTTCCGCAAACTCCACCAGTGAGCGGACCGGGCTCCTGAAGCCGTTTCTCCGCTCCTCACCGGCCGGATAAATACAGTTGCGCCGTGACTTGGCTTTGTACAGTTCGTCATCGGCAATCTGGATAAGAGCTTCCGCGTCAACCGCATCTAGAGGATACTCGGCAATCCCGCCGCTTATGGTCAGGTTTCGGGAGGGGAGATGTTCCTGCCCGACAAACAGTGCGGCCTCTATAGCCTGCCTGATCGGTTCCGCCACATTTGCAGCGTAAATTCTGGTTGCCTGAGGCAACAGAATGGCAAACTCTTCGCCACCGTACCGTACGGCAATATCACTTTCGCGGATACTCTGCTGAATGATACTTGCCACCTGCTTAAGTGCATGATCGCCCGCAAGATGACCGCACGCATCGTTATACTGTTTAAAATGATCAAGATCTAAAAGAACGATGGCAAACGGGGACATTTCGTGGCGACGTGCCTGCTGAATCATCTTTGTGAGCGTGATTTTGAAAAACGTCTGATTGTAAAGGCCGGTCAGGCCGTCAGTAATAGAGGAGCGTTGAATGTTATCAAAATAGTCCGCTTCAAAAAAACGGGGATTACTGAGTATGACCGCCTCCCGCTGCATATAGTGAAGAACGGTAGGGAGAAACCCTTTATGGACATACGGCGGCGCAATAACAGAGGATATGAGCGAAATGATACTTTTCCAGTGCATGACGGCGGTCTCTGCGCCAAATCGTTTACGGATCAGAACATAAAAAAACTCATCATAAACGTCATCGCCGTGGGCTGAAGCCAAGGTGTCAATCGCTTCGATCAAAGCCCAGTCATCACTCGTAGATTCGCGGAGGAGGCCAGACAAGTTATGAGCCAACGATTTGTTTTCCTGATACATCCGGGTCCTCCCAAACAACATTTCTGATCAGCTTGCGCCGCTACAACCACAAACTACCCAGAGCGTTTTAAAAATAATATTCATATCCAACCAAATCGCCCATTTTTCTATGCACCCAACTATATAACAAACGTTAATGAACGGTCCTTTATTACCATTTGCACAAACATTTTGCAAGAGATTGTTAATTTATTGCGATTTATATTTACAGACTATAATCAACGTTGTTTTTTAATTTTAGCATCTTAATTTATCATACAGGAGGCAATACATGTCTGAGCGGGAATGGGGATTATATA
>CAIYZD010000288.1 GCA_903930585.1 uncultured Geobacteraceae bacterium
CGTGGGTATTCTTCAGGATCCACCCGGATTGTCGCGGCGTTTTCCCCTTCCTTTCGTGTGCCGGCCGTGCCAAGGGCGAGGAGCTTCTCATTTTTCATCCTCCGGTCGAGCAGTTCGCTTCGGTATTCCTCGCGGTCCTTTTCCTGATCCACGTATCCTTTCAACTCAACTTTCAGGGCTGGCCGGTCCAGTAAAATAGCGGCAAGCGCCTTTAGTTTTTGTTCTTCCTGCGGAGAGAGGGCGCTGCTGCCATAGGTGAATTGAACGGCACTGAAATCATGACCGCCACTGAACATGGACGAAAGTAACGAGAATGGGGAGGTGACGGCCTTGACCAACAGGTTTTGCACAACCTGGAGCGCAAGCTTCCAGATGCTGAGCTGTGGGTCGTCCGTGCGGCCGCTCAGCGGGACATCCAGATGGATCTCCCCGTTGCGGTCTTTAAGCAGGGCCAATCCCAGCTTGACCGGCAGTTTTGTTGCCTTGTCACTTTCCACCTTCTCCCCAAAGGTGAACTGGTCAATGAAGATGTTGTTGGACGCATCCAGCTTTTTCTTGTCGATGCGGTACATGAGATCCAGAAACAGTTTCCCCTTTTCAACCGTGTATCCCAGATAGGTTCCGGAATAAGGCGTAACCGGCGACAGTTCGATGTCACGGAAAGAGACCTTCAAATTCACGAACAGGTCATCGCGCAGCGGGTTAATCTGTCCGGTTATCTGAAGTGGCGAGTGATTCTCCAGATTGCCGCGCAGGTCCACGTCGGAAAATTTCGTTTCCTCGGACGTCAGACCACTGACCCTGCCACCCAGGTTGTAAAAAGTGGTGCTGAAATGCCGGGATAAATGATTGTCGATAAAATCGAGGGTACCATCCTGGATCGTTACGGCGCCGATCCGGACCGTTTTTCGGATGGCGGTCTTCTGCTGTGCGCCGGATATTTTCGCCGGTGCGGGTACGTTGTTTACCACACCTGTTTGAGGTGCCTGTGACGTAACAGCTTCGGTGTGGGGTTTTTCCACCAGATTTTGGAGATTGAGAGTACCGTCCTTCCGGACGATAATGCGGGAGTATACGCCGTTGAGGGCTATCTGGCGCAGAGTCAGGCTGAACGGCTCCAGGTCTCCCTGGATATCATCCAGTTGCAGACTTTCCCACTTGAGCAAATCTTCTTTATCCACGGCATCAATGGCGTTGAAAGCCCGGATGCCGGCACTCCCCTTAAAGCTGCCGGTCGGCTTGCCATTTTTGAGGGCAATGTCCACGTCCATACTGGTATCGGCAAATCCGCCTACTATGATGACATTAAGAGAATCGGGAAAATAGGCTTCGAAGTCGCGTAGCGGCAGGCGACCGACGCTGGCAGTTCCCCGGAAGTGGAACGGGTTGGGAGTAATTGTGCCGTCGGCCTTGAGCGGGGTTGCCTTGTTGAAGGTTGAGGAGAATCGCATCGTCGCGGGAGAGAAGCGGGGACCGCTCAGGTTCGCCAGACTTAAAGAAGAGTTGTGAAGGCTGAAACGCGGCATGTCGTCGACGGTTTTGTCGGTAAAAGTGGCATTGAACCGGTCAATCCGGCATTTATTAAGGCGGTATGAGAATTCGTGAGTTGCTGATGTTCGCTTCTTCAACAGCGAAAGGAGCGAGATGCTGTTGTCCGCCTCGCGTGACAGGGAGATGTTCCCCCGAGTGAGTTTTGCCCCGGCAATATCCAGGTGATTGCTCTTTTGATTGAACGCCGCACCGTTGATCTCAAGCTTCGGCAGGACGAATCCTTCATTATCGCCGTAGCGTGCCGCAACGTCGTTGGCCCGGAGGCTGCCCTGTTCGACAACGAGGCCGCTTTCTTTGTTGTACGCAATCTCTGCGTTGCCGTCGATAGTGCCCTTTACCGGTGACGTCAGGAAACGTGACAGGTAGGGCCAGCCGCGTTGAAGCTTGAGGCCATGCAGTTCGGTAGAAGCTGTGACCGTAAACGGTGTCGGAGAAAAGGCGCCATCGGCGCTGAAGCTGGCTTCGTGGTCCAGCAGCAGGGAGAGCTCATACGTCGCCTGATTCCCCGGAAAAGTGGAGAAGTTTGTCACGGCGGCGTCGATGTGCGTGACAGTGCCGGTGAAGTGAGTCTTGGGAAGCGCATCGCGGAAATGGACCGTGCCGTTGTTGAAGGTAAACGCGTTGACGCGCAGCAGAGGTTCCGCTTTTTTCCGCTCGATTGACGGTTTCGTCAGGGGGGGAGCGGCGGTTTTTTCCATTCCCGTTGCGGGACTCTGCAGTAACCGCTCGAACATCCATACTCCACGGGAGTTTCGAGAGATGAACAGTTCCAATCCGTTAACTTTGATGCCATCGAACAGGAACTGTTGCGAGAATACCCCAAGATTCGATGCCTGCAGTTGCAGTGAGGGGAGTTTGAGCAGCGGCTGACCGTTCTTCAGGTTTACGATGACATCCGCCAGTTTGATCACTCCCTTGATTGAAAGATCCGGTTTGTGTGTGTCTGAAATCCGGTAGGCGACCTCGGTGTCGAGAGCCAGTGTGCCTGACGTCAGCTCGACCGGTACCTTGATCGGCAGATAGTCCAGGTATTGCGGCAGGCGGAGTTGCTCCAGCTTGATGTTTACCAGGGTTTCCATGGATTTGCTGAACGGCTTGAACTTGCCGTTTAAAGAAAAGGGGGCGCCATCGACCACGGCTGCGATACGGGGAGTGGTATATGTTTCCACCAGATAGGGGATGTTGCTGATAAAGGGAATCGCCATTTCCAGCTTGTGAACGGTGTGCCGTCTGCCTCCGGTAACTCCCTGGTCGTCAAAATCCAGTGAGCCATTCCGTATCGTGATGTTGTTGAGGGAAAAGCGAAACGATCCGGTTGATTCTTTTTTCGGTTTTGTCCGGTGCTGTTCCATAATGTCGCTAAAGCTGTAACGGTTGGCGGCAAGGCGTGTAATGATGATGGCAGGGGTGTCCACGGTTACTTCAGAGAGGATCAGGGCGCGTTTAAAGATCGACGCCGGACTGAGAGAGGCTTGCAATCGGCCAATCGACACAAACGGTTTCCCCTCCATGGCATCAATGGCAAAGCCGTCAATGGTGAGCGTTAAGGTGAACGGGTTGAAGGAAACCGTTTCGATATGGACTGTTCTGCTGGTCTCTGCCTGTATTGCCGAAACGGCCTGTTTTTTAATAATGCCTGGCACGATGGTGGTGGAAAACAGAAGCAGCAGCAACAACAGGATACTCATTGCCAAAAGGAAGATCTTTTTTCGAGGGAGCATTGGAAAACCTGGTTTTGCTGATAGATTCAGGACCCGCCGGGGAGGGCCTGCTTCTGTACGGGAGACTACAGTAATTGCTACCCTTGAAAGGGATGCGTGTCAATTGTTTTATGTTATTTGATCTGCTGCACCGATCCTTTTTTATTCGCGGGAATCACTGTTTGACAATCCGGCCCGACATGCTTAGACTGCACAAGCGAAGGCATGGAGTCACGGATTCAGGAGTTATTCAAAGGAAGGATTATTAATGCGTATAGTTGTCATGTCGGCCATCATCTGTTTTTTTGCCGCTTCCACATTTGCTGCAGAATCGGCAACAAACGAGGTAAAAGAGGTCATAACTACAAAGTCCGGAATCAGATACACGTCGTACCGGGATGGTACCGGAGCCATGCCGGGGCCTGCGGATACGGTAAGAGTCAATTACCGCGGCACATTATTGAGTGGCCGGGAATTCGATAGTTCGTATAAGAGCGGAAGGCCGGCTGAATTCCGGCTTGATAAAGTAATCAAATGCTGGACTGAGGGTTTACAGTTGATGAAAGTTGGCGGGAAAGCGGAGCTGGAATGCCCCTCCAATCTTGCGTACGGTGAGACCGGGGTTATGGGCTCTATTCCCCCTTTTGCCCCACTTGTCTTTGAAGTTGAGCTGCTTGATATCAGGTAGGGACAGTTTATAGAGTTTTCAGCAGCGACAAACGGTACTGCTATGGTTCGAGATAGGCTGAAAAAATGGTTCTAAAATCCTTCATCATGTTTTGAGAAGCTCGTGGAATGGTTTTTGCGAAACAGTCAAGAATGATGATGGCATTTTTTACGGCGTCACTGTTTGTCGAGAATGTTACGCGATTAGCAAAAAATTTGTTAACGGTGCTCACTTTTCTGTAAATGTCCTGCAACACTTCAAGAGTCCAGTCAGGCTCTTCTCCATTTTGTTGACGAAGATACTGGGCAAGAAGATACATGGAGACCATACGATACTCCATCTCTTCCAATGAAGTGAACGGCAGATGAAACCGCACCATAGGACGAAGTGGTTTTAAAATCGGGCATCCACTGGTTGGCATGATTATTCCCATCAATGAAGCCAAGCCATCCTGAAACGACGTATCCTTGATGTAACTGCGCATGGAATCAATAACTTCTATAGAGACTTCGTCAAAGGAATTGTAGTCTTGCAGACCTTCAAGCGCCCATCCCAGATGGAGTGCCGCCGGACAGTGCTGATGGACAGCAGGATCAAGAGGGCATCCATTGCATGTATGAAAGGACAACTCTGTCCAAGACGGTGGCACACTGTTGTTCCGGGAGATCAGGCCAAGATCGGATTCATTAAACCTGAGTAGATAATCCTTACTATCACCATTCTTGAATCTAAAAATATAACGGATGCTGTTGGCAGGCATGTTACCTCTCTGTTTGAGGGTCATCTTTACGGTTTGACCTCTGTTACAATTTTATTTTTGTCTATCCAGTATCGTTCTTATGCTTTTCAGTAATTCAATTGGAGAAACCGGCTTTGGCAAAAATACCACATCTTCCGGAAGTAAGTTTTTCTGTGAAATAACGTCAGCGGGATAACCACTGACGAACAAGGCATGAATGTCAGGTTTTATCCGCTGCATTGCTTCATATGTTTCCTTACCGTTTTTCCGGGGCATGATCATATCCATAATAACCAGCGAGATTTCCTTCTGTTTACCGTCGTAAATTTCAAGAGCCTCCTCGCCGTCACCTGCAACCAATACCCGGTAGCCAAACTTTTCAAGTAACTGTACGATGACAGAACGGATCGCCATATCATCCTCTACGACCAGAAGTGTTTCCGAACCTCCTGTTATTGCCGTCGGTCCTGTATTAGATACGGATTCGCCAGTTTGGTCAGTCACCGGAATATGGATAACAAACGTGGTTCCGGCGCCAGGTGCACTGACTACCGATACGAAACCGTGATGCTGTTTGATGATGCCATACAGGATCGAAAGCCCCAGTCCGGTGCCTTTGCCCGTTTCTTTGGTGGTAAAGAACGGTTCGAAAATCCTGGAAATAGTCGCCTCGTCCATACCACCACCGGTGTCAGATACAGAAATCATGGCATAATTGCCAGGTTTGCCAGAATCAGCCAGAATCGGATCACTATGATCAAGGGTTACAATATCCGTTGCAATGGTCAATATGCCGCCTGATGGCATGGCGTCACGGGCATTGGTAGCCAAGTTCATCAAAACCTGCTCGATTTGACCATCATCAGCCATAACCTGTAACTTGCTTTTCGACAGGTGGGGTACAACCCGAATATTTTCTCCAATTACGCGGCTGATCAGCTTGGTAATGGTAGAAACCACATCATTGAGGTCGAGCAGTTTTGCAGTCATTTTTTGGTTACGGCTGAAAGCCAGGAGTCCCTTGGTAAGGTGGGATGCTTTTTCAACCATCACCAATAAATTTTCAATGTACTCCTTTGCTTTCCCACTTGCCTTAAGCTCCATCTGCAGTAATGTGCTATAGCCAAGTATGGCAGTGAGAATATTGTTAAAGTCGTGAGCGATGCCACCAGCCAGTAACCCAATTGCCTCCATTTTCTGCGATTGCTGAAGCTGCGCTTGAAGGCTTCTCTGCTCGGTAATATCTTCTTTTATAGCCAAATAATTGGTGGTTACACCCAACTCATTTCTGATTGGAGCAATAATCGCGTGCTCCCAGAAAAAAGTGCCATCCTTCTTTTTGTTGTGAAACTCACCTTCCCAAATGTTACCATTGCGTATGGTCTCCCATAGATTTCTGTACACCTCATTCGGAGTATCGCCCCTTAATACCCGAGGATTCTGGCCGATAGCCTCTTCGATGCTGTAGCCGGTAATTTGGCTGAAACGGGGGTTCGCATACTCGACAAACCCTTCAGCATCGGTAATCAGAATGACCGACGGACTCTGTTCCACCGCCACATACAGTTTTTGCAGCGTCTCTTCTGCCTGCTTTCTTGCAGTAATATTGCGCACCATGCCGATTGCCCCGATGATTTCACCGGCAGCATTTTTAAGCGGCGAAGTGATATGAGATGCCCAGCCTGTGTAGCCGTTGTAGGGCGAATAAAACGGAAATTCGGCTACCGGTATTCGTTGTCCGCTCAGGACCTTTTCAATTTGCTCAATCATTCCGGAATCCTTGAGGAAAGGAAATAACTCCTGCGGATATTTTCCCATAACCTCACGGGCTGAAAGCCCGATCAGAAGCTCCATATACGGATTCCAGCCCCGATATCGCTGATCGGCGCCATAGATGACTATGCCCTCGTCGGCGTTATTAATAACCTGAGTGCTAAATTGTTCCGACTCTCTTAAGGCTTCATCACTCTTTAATTTCGAAAGGGCAACAGCCACATATGTTACCAGTTCTTCGAGCAGCGCGATTTTCTCTGAGGTAAATAGTCCTTTTTTCCGGTCGTTGAATTGAAACAGGCCATAGGTCTCGTTATGATACACGAGCGGAATCAGAGCCACTGATTCATATCCTTCTCCGATACAGCGGTTTCGGGTCTTTGCCTGACGATCAGCGTCGGTGGTATTGGCCAGAAGCCTGGAGGTACAGCTTGACCAGAAGCTTCCATGGGGGGTGAAAAAGGATTTAGCCGGGTCGAAACGGCTACAGAGGATATCGCCGCACATACATTCAAGCGTGGGGTGTCCAGCAAAATCCCTGATAATTTCGCCCTTCTGGTCATACGCGCACAGGCTCCGCTCAACCAGCACAAACTCCTCGGAAAAGCCGATGGTCTCATAGTAGGGGAAATCGTCACCGTCGCGCAGGCGCACCCCCACAGCCTCACAACCGGTTATTTTCTGGAAGTAATGCATTAGATCCTGCATCAGATCTGGCAGGACGTCGCCCTTATTGCAGATCTTCAGTAGTTCCAGCGTTGCCTCACGTGCCGATTCCATGCGTTTCTGCTCGGTTATGTCGGTTGTCATGGACTGCAAGAAGAGTTCACCACCGAACTCGATGAGTTCTGCTGCATACAGGGTCTCTAGCTGTTTCCCGGTTTTATGACGGAATTGGACTTCACGGTTCACAATTTGTCCCTGTTCATCGATCACTCTGACAATCTCGTTACGTTCATCAGGATCGACATACAGGTTCAGTTCCGCGAGCCTCTTGCCAATGACTTCATCCCGTTCATAGCCAAACAAATGAAGCCACGCTGCGTTTACCTCGATAAGCATGCCATCGTCTTTCCGGCCTATGCCAATGGCAATTGGTGCGTTACTGAATAAGCTCCTGAAACGGTATTCACTTTCACGCATCGCAACTTCAGCTGCGCGCTTTGCCTTTGTCTCTTCTGCTTTTTCGAGGCTGTTTGCGATTGCTGTTACCAAACGGGTCAGGTTATCCTTAAGTACAAAGTCCCATACTCCTCGTTTAAGCAGTTCAATCGCCTGCTCTTCACCAACGCTGCCGGAAACCAGGATAACGGGCAGATTAGGGAAATGGCACTGGAGAAAGCCAATACTCTCCATAAAATCGAGCTTTGGCAAGCTGTAATCCGACAAAACAAGGTCCCATGTACCGTTGTCAAGCGCTTGTTTCAACTCTGACATGCAATCCACACGGCTACAGGTTGCCGCAAGTCCTGCGTGGTGCAAATGGCGCCCAACCAGCAGAAAATCAGCTTGGTTGTCTTCGATGACCAGAATTTTCAGAGTGGTTTCCATATGACATCCTCCTAGACATAGTTCTGCTGTAGGTCTTACGATGTTGAATCGCCGAGATTAAAATAAAAGGTGGCTTCCTTACCCGGCTCCGCTTCAGCACAAATTTCAGGTAGTAAGAACCCACGCTCGATAATCCGCATCGGGGCAGGCCAGACGCCATC
>CAIYZD010000289.1 GCA_903930585.1 uncultured Geobacteraceae bacterium
GAATCCCTCTTTTTTAAAGGGGGATTTTTTGTGGTGTGAGATTCAAAAGCAACCACCCCCCGACCCCCTCCTTGAAAAGAAGGAGGGGGAGCAATCAGGGGCGAATCTTGTATTCGCCCCATCTGCATAAGCAAATCCCCCTGAATCCCCCTTTCGTAAAGGGGGACTTTTTTTTGTGCAGCATATTCCCCGTGCAAAACGCAAATGAGAGAAATGAGAGAAATTGTGAGAAATTGTGAATGGTAAAAATTTCATATGATAGTGTATACAGAATTTAACGGCGATTTACTCACGTTTTTCACAAACAACACCCTACCGGGAGGTGGCAAATGAAAGCTAAATTGAATTGCATAATGCACGGTATGTTACTGGTGGGCGCAATGGTCAGGCGGCGGCTTACCCCGCGTGGCTCTGTGCCACTCATTGCCGCCTGCCTGGTGGTCGCTTTTGCCCTGCCGGGGCCGGCTTGGGCCGCAGGCCCAGGCCCGATAGGCCCGATACTGGGTGATCCTAATTCCAGCCTTGTCGCTTTCTGGAGCGGCGACGGCAGCGGCGATGAACTGATCCGTGGGTCTAATGCCAATGTTATTTCCGAAGTGGGTGCAACACCATACGCTATGGGGAGAAGAGAAGGTATGCAGGCCTTCAACTTTCCTGATTACGGTGATACAGCTACGAAGTCTCAGGTTTTTGTTACAGCCAATGGTGAAAAATCCAGCCAGGTTCCCAAGTCGTACAGCATCAGCCTCTGGTTTAAAACCTCTAAAACAGGAAAAACCATGTGGTTGATGGGCAAATCCCCTGGGCATATGGAACTGTATGTCCGTAATGACGGGTACCTCGTGTTCCGTCCGACACGCTATTTAACTTTTGCTGAATTTCATGTTGTAAATTGTATTAGCGATACACCAATAACTTATGGCGCATGGAATCATGTAGTCGCGACGTATGATCATGATGCGAAGGATAATACATGGTCCGATGTCAGATTATATTTAAATGGTGGGCTGACAAAGCAACAGTACTCACCAGGTTATGATATGAGTACAGATGCACGTAATTTTGTTTTTGGAACCAGCAATTTATACACTCCAAAAGAAGACTTCATCGGTCAGTTGGGGGAGATAGCGGTGTTCGATCATCCTCTGAATGGTGATGAGGTTCGTGCTCTGAAAGGAGACATAAAACCACTGTTCCAGAAAATTCCTATTAACCCGTCCGCGACACTAAATGTCAGCACGTTGTTAGCTACGTTGGATACCACACCCACACAGCAGCGGCTTAGTTTTGGGTCAGTGCCGATTCATAAAGATGACAATAAATCTGCCCCCCTGGATAAGCGGAAAATTACGATCACTGGAGCAGCAAATGAAACATTCTCTGTCTTCTTAACCGGCACAAATTCAGCTCAATTTTGTCTTACAAAAGAAGATGGTATATGCACCGAATTAAAAGATATATCGCTGGGATCAATCGGTACTTATTCCTTTTACGTCGCCGTAAAACCGGCGTACTCAGGTGTAATAAACGCCAATCTGCATTTCAGCAGCGTAAATTTAGCCGGCGTCAATTCCACGCTGGATATCCCCATTGTCGCAGTCGGCCAACTGAAGCTAATAGATCGTGGCGGAGAATATGGCACTATTATCGACCAATCCAACAACGTGACCTGGCTTAAAAGAGGTCTTACTAGTACCCGTTATATATCGGAAGCTTGTACTGGTAATAACGATCTAGGTTTTAAAAATAGAAATGGTTATGATGCATGTGGCGAAAAGGATAAAATTCAAGCTGCTACTTGGTATGAAAGCAATAAATTTGCGGGTGAACTTGCTCATGGGGTAGACGAGTGGAACAATTACCTGCATGACGGGAGCAAAGCCGGGGATTGGCAACTGCCGAGTCTCAAACAATTACAAAGCTTCTCCCATCATGGTATGTTTCTTCCCGAGCTCGAAACGGCTGGTTTTACATACTTAAAAGATTCTTTCTACTGGACCACCGATTTTATTTGGGACGGTATTTCGGAGACGCAAGAGGCAAATCGTGTTTGGGGTATTAGCCTGGCTTCCAAGTACCCGGCTGCCGGGTACCCGGTTAGGCTCGACAAGACACCGTATTTTGTACCAAAACTGCTTGATGGATCTTGTGTATGGCAAGGCTGTGTAGACAATGATCATTGGGATATAGAATATATTAGATCAAGAACTAATCAATACTCACTGCCGAACCGTCTCGGACAAAGTTGGGTAATAAAAGATTCTTATAATGCCAATGTGTATAGTGAAGTTTTGATAGGAAATGGGGTAGATTTCGGAACGATGAAACTCGGGACTTCAGAAATGAGGTCTATTCAAGTCACGAAGGAGCCCTCAGCAGTCAATTTAATATTGGTTGGAGATGATAAAAGTCAGTTCACATTAGCAAAAAATAACACTGGAGGTAATTATACCCTTACCGCAACACCAACAAGCCCCGGTATAAAATATGCGCAATTAAGATTTACTACTGCCTATAATAATTCGGAGATCGTATTTATCCCCATTTCTCTGGTCGGTGCCCCGCCGACCTACAATAGTATCTCCACTGACTTCGGTTCTACTTCAGGCGGCGAACACCGCAACATCTTCGGTAGCGGCTTTGTTATCGGCGACACCACC
>CAIYZD010000290.1 GCA_903930585.1 uncultured Geobacteraceae bacterium
CTTTGGATCATATGGTTGAATCATTTCTGCGTATTACATTGTTACTGCTTCATATAATCCATGCTGCGTGTCAATACAATAACAAATACCTATTATATCGGATAGTTATATAAAACACCTTTCAACAAAGCTCAAGTACTCATTATCACCTATGATGATATGGTCCAAAAGCTTTATCCCCATTAGTTCCCCAGCCTCACGTAATCTGCGTGTAATGGCTATATCCTCAGATGAAGGTGTAGGGTCACCTGAAGGGTGATTATGGATGCATACGAAGGCTGCCGCTGCGCTTAGGCATGCTGTCTGGAACACGGATCTCATATGGACTATGGATTGATTTAGCGAACCGATTGACACAATATCCATACAGATAATCCGGTTCTTTCCGTCCAAGTGAACTGTAATAAACATTTCCTTGGTTTCTTTGCTCAGGAATGAAAATGTTTCGTATATCTGCGTGGGTGATGTGAATCTGGTTCCTGTTTTCAGATAGTCGGTTACTTCTTCACGTACAGTAAGTGTTTCGAATACCGCTTTGATTTGTTTGAACTTGATGGTTCTGGGCTTGTTGGTTACTTCTTCTGGTCCGAATAATGTATCGATTGTCATGGCTTTCTCCTTTTGAAATAGTAAAGGGCAAGCTTTGTGGGCCTGCCCTTTGGGTGGGTTGATATTATAGTTGTCGTTTATGGGCTATTAATTCTATGTATATTCAACAAAGACATGGACTTATGCAGTTCGATTGTGATAGTAAGGCTCCTGTGACATGGGACATCTGTGACATTGATGAAACGACTACTGTGAGGTGCTTATGACGAGGTCTGATCTGATTGAATTATTTACACTGAAAACTGACGTTACTATTCCGGTTGCTGAAGCTATTGTTCATGAAATATTTGGTTGTATGTCTGAAGCGCTTGTTGCAGGTGATAGAATTGAAATTCGAGGTTTTGGTAGTTTTGAAATTCGTGAGTATGAAGGTCGTTCTGGCAGAAACCCAAAGACAGGGGAAGTGATTAAAGTTGGTCCCAAGAAGTCTCCGTTCTTTAAAGTTGGTAAAGAGCTGAAAGAACGTGTAATGGCCGGTGATTTCTAAGATGACCACTAATCCAGTAGACTGGTTTGAAATTTACGTTCAAGATATTGATCGTGCTACATTTTTTTATGAATCTGTTCTCCAAGTTAAGCTGGAGCCATTGACAAGCCCTGCAATGCCTGAAATGCAAATGAGAAGTTTTCCAGCACGGTCAGATAGCTGGGGTGCTGGCGGTGCCTTAGTCAAGCTGAAAGGTGTTCCATCTGGCGGCAACAGCACAATTGTCTACTTCAGTTGTGCCGACTGTGCTGCTGAAGTTTCTCGTGTTATTGCGGCTGGTGGTCAGATAGATCGTGACAAGATGTCTATTGGTGAATACGGATACATTGCCTTGGTAGTAGATACAGAAGGTAATATGGTCGGATTACATTCTTTGCAGTAATTTCTCCGGTAGAGTGTGGTAGTGAGTAGTAGAGTTACTCAAAAGCAATTCGGGATATTAGCATAAATCAGAATCGTGCCTCGTAGATCTTATCCATGTCCAGATGGTCAGTAATCTCAGAGATGATGTCAGAAGGTTCAATTTCATCAGCTATAGCTATATCAGAAGAACTGATATCCAGATCTGCAGCAATTTCAAGGTAATCCAGGTCATCAAGTACAATAGCATCATCATATTGCCGGTGGCACAATACTGGCAACCTCACTTACCAGAGTGCTGTTGTTTGCCACCTTATACGCCACATTCGATTTCAACTTCTCCATCATCATTTGTCTGAAGCTCATGGTGTTTCTCCTTTTTTCGGTTGAAATACACAAAAGGGGCCACCGGTGAAGGCAAGTCCCTTTCTGTTCAGAAAAGATTTAATTGTCAGGGTAAATATATGCATAGGTGTCGCTTCTTAACGAAGGTCACTGCTTTTGCAAATATCATTACTTGATACTAATAATGTGTTGCAATTAGAATGTTGATATAATATACATTTATTCTAATCGAAGCTTTATCTACGAAATGGAGTCAAAATGCGTCTCAAAACAATTTTGTTAATCTCGGCTATTTCAATTTTTATCTTTGCCTCATATCAAGCCCATGCTGATGTTAAGGTTAATGGTCTGCTGAGGATTGGGCAAGGTGGTGGTATTGAATTCCCTGATGGTGGAATACTTAATAGTTCTAGTGGAATAACTGGTCCTATTGGGCCGCAAGGCATTCAAGGGCCAAAAGGCGATTCTAGCCCAGCAGGCGATGCGACCTTGGACTCTATATGTAATGCACTAATTGCTGAAAATTATGCAGTGCCTGTATTTTGTAATACAAGAGTGAGCGTGACCTCTCTTGATTTAACGCCTGGCAATCTGGAAATAGCTAATAAAAGGCAATTTACCGCCACAGGGCATCTATCAGATGGGTCTACCCAAACAAGCACTTCATTGGTTAATTGGTCATCTTCCGCACCTTCAATAGCAACAATTAGCAATACACAAGGCACAAAGGGATTAGCTACTTTCTTAGCTCCTGGGACACTTAAAATAACTGCAAATTACGGGACCTTAACTACATCAGTGGATTATATCGTTGGCGACAACCCGTTATTTAATGAATTTGCTATTCCAAGTTCCGATAGTGACCCTAGAGGGATTACTATGGGGCCAGATGGTAACCTGTGGTTTGTTGAATATAAAGCGGGTAAAATTGGAAAAATTACCCCTGAAGGAGTAATTACAGAATTCAATATTCCTACTCTTGAAAGTTTACCAGGCATGATCACTAAAGGGCCAGGCGGCAACCTATGGTTTACTGAAACCGCCACTAATAAAATTGGTAAAATCACTACTGCAGGAGTAATCTCAGAATTTAATATCCCTTCAGCAAATGCTTCTCCAGCCACTATTACTGAAGGGCCTGATGGTAACTTGTGGTTTACTGAATATGGATCAAATAAAA
>CAIYZD010000291.1 GCA_903930585.1 uncultured Geobacteraceae bacterium
CATTGATCGATTTGTTGAAGGGGGGTAAGTCCATCCAGGCTTGGTTCACGCAAACCGGCGCCGACCAGCTGTTTGAGCCCGCCAATGCGTTTCATGAAGAACTCGTCCAGATTAGAACTGACGATGGCGATGAACTTGAGACGTTCCAGAAGCGGGGTGCGCTCGTCCTCGGCTTCGTGCAGAACGCGGCGGTTGAACTCAAGCCAGGTCAGTTCGCGGTTGAGGTACCAGCGGGAATCAGAAAGATTGATTTCAGCGGTGGATGTGCTCTTTTTTCGTGTGCGGACTTTTGCGGAAACCGGCATTGGTTATGCTCCGGAAGCGGCGCACACGGAATCTTCTCCCGATGTGGTCCACTCTGTATCAAGGTGAAGTATGGTGCTATAGGTCTTGTTGCTGTCAGGTGCGTTGTTCAGAGTGAACTGTCTGGCATTACGCCCCATGACCGCAAGCCGCTCCGGGTCGGATATAATTCGTCTGATGGCGGCGACCAGATCGTTTGTGCTATCGGCTTTAAAAACGACACCCGTTTCACCATCAATCATCAACTCGCATGGTCCCCCCTCATCAGAGACAATCACCGGCAGTCCAGATGCCTGCGCTTCAAGCACCACGTTGCCGAAGGTGTCGGTGGCGCTGGGGAATACGAACAGGTCGGCCGAGGCATAACCGCGTTGCAGTTGTTCGCCCGCCAGATAGCCGGTGAACAGGGCCGGATAGCTGGTGAGGGATGTTTCCATCTCCTCCCGATACGGTCCGTCACCGATAACGGCAAGGGCAATCGCCGCTCCGGAATCAACCAGTCCCGTGAAGGCATTCACCAGCATCTCCAACCCCTTTTCGCGTGAGACACGCCCCACATAGAGCAACACTGTTCTGCCCATACCGGCGCCACGACTTTTCCAGAAGCTGGGATTACGCATGTCGGGAGAGTAGGTGTCCGTATCCACCCAGCGGGGGAGCGGTTTCATCCGTTCCAGCGGCAGTCCGTGGGAATGCAGCTGTTCTCTGGTTCCGTTTGACGGCACCATGACTTCTTCCATCTGGCCGTAAAACCAGATCATGTAGCTCCAGGCGGCCTGCTCCAGGAATTCGTCGTTGGTCAGGCTGCGCACGTATTGCGGGATGTCGGTGTGGTAGGTGCCGGCAACCGGGATATTCATCATGCGGGCGATCAGTAATCCGAGCAGTCCTACGGTGCCGGGGGTGCTGACATGGATGCGGGTAAATCCTTCACGCTCGATAAAATCCATTACATCCAGTATTGGTGGGAAGTTAAGCTTCAATTCCGGGTATTCCGGCAGCACAAAATCGCCTACGGATTGAAATTTCTTTACACCTTCACACGCTTCTCCGGCATCGTCTCCCGCCGTGATCACCGTCAGTTCGACGCCGCGGTTCCGTGCAGTACTTATCAAACGTTTGATAGTGATGGCAACGCCGTTGATCTCATCCAGAGTATCGGTGAACAGGGCAATCTTTTCGGGCGCTTCCTTGTAATGCATTTCGGGCAACGCATGTGCGAGATCCCGTATCAACTCTTTTCCCTTGTGTTGGTGATGAAATGCCAGGTAGTAGGGTGAAATGAGCGTATGTACCAGTCCGATGGTACCGATTGTATTCAGGTAGTCGAAGAAACCTGAGGTAAGCGGAAGCGTCATCAGGCGGCTTGTGTAGTGGAAAATGAGACGATTGGCGAGGCGGCTTGTGACTGCAAATATTTTGTGGTTGTTACCGAGGGTGGTGATACCCGCCAGAAAAGCACTGTCATTTAGCAGCATTCGCGCCTCGGCATCAAGGATCTCTTCAAAGCTTTTCCCGGTATGGTCGCGCGACGCCGGGAGGTTTTTCAGGACAAAGAGTTTGACCTTTTCGAGAAACGAAGCCTTTTCTGCTCCGATGTTGAAAAAACGGTCCAACAATGCGCTGACAAAGGGGGTTGAACCACGCCGGCGCTCCCCCAGTCGTTCGCGATAGAAACTGTGGGCAATGCCGTACAGACTGTGGGCCATCGTAAGCGGTCCTCCATCCTCGCCATCGGCCCAACTGTCGCCATTTCTGATGGCAGTAATAAACTCATCAACCGTCGGCGTGTCATACACGGTGGTGTGAGCCCGCGCGATAAACAGTCCGCCATGGTCATCCGAACCACCGACGATACCCTTGACCCACGGGGTCGCTCCATACGGCTGCAGATCATATTTACTGGCCAGACGTTCGATGACGTCCTCATTGAGTGATGAAACAAGGCGTTTGGCAAAACCGTTAAAACGGCGGGCACGGCAGCCGTTCTTTATTTCGAAGGTGGTAAAGAGCAACAGGGCTTTTTCAAGAATCTCAAGATTCAGCTTTTCGTTTTGTGCATACAGCGGATGCGCCAGAAAGTGAGCTACCTTTTCCGAATGAAGGTAAGCGACCATCTCGTACACGTTCTTGCGCAGCTCCAGAATCATCTTGAACTGGGTTTCCGAGATATGCAGCACTACCACATGCACCTTGCAGCCGTTTTCCGGGAAATGGGCCGTGATCTCCGAGCTGATGAACGTGTTTGGCAGGTGGGCAATTTCCAGCGCGCCGCTGATGGCGTTATGATCGGTAATGGTAACGAAATCCATGCCCCGTTCGCGGGCGGCCCGGTACAAATAGTGGGGTGAGGTGTAGCTTTCGGGGACATTGAATTTGCGCATGGCCCAATACGTAGGTTTGTTGGAATGGCTGGAGTGGACGTGTATGTCTGCTTTATATGAGTTCATGCCGCGAAGTAATATCATAGTAATGTTACAGGCATGTTGTGGTTATGTAATTATTGTGTAGAAATTTATTGCGACGGTAAAACGTTGCACAATATTAACATGGTGCGAACACGTCTGACACAATTTTCATATATGATCCTTGCCATAACAAAATGAGAAAGGAACCGGTCATGAACAAATGTCTTACAAAGGAATACGTATCCCCTGAAGCTTCAGGTTGCCTGGTTGAAACACCGAACTGCAATTTCGCCCATAAATTCGGCTTCAGCTTTCTATGCCGCCACCCTGAGCACTCGAAATTTCACGCCCATACCGCCGGCGCGTTGACAAAAGAAGATGCGTTTGAACTGTACGATACGCTGAGACGTAAACGGCGGGAAGAATTCACTGCGAACCTGGATGAAACCAGCAAAAAATATTTCTTCCACCAAACGGACTTCTTTGGCCGGCCTCTGGACAGCATGGATCTGAATGAACATCAGCAGCAGGCTCGTTAGTTATTCATGAAACAGTATTATTCACTGATACTCGTCTTCATCATTTCCCTGACGCCGTTCGTTACGTCTTTTGCAGGCGTTCCAGTCAAAACGGTAACGCAGTATTCGGTATCTTCAACGGGATTTACCGTTGGCGATGTGATTACGACCCAACGCATGACTGATGAAGGCGGTGTAGCCGGTACCCACTTCGAAACCAGGACGGCAATCAACGCTTCTTTTTTGTGGATGAAGTACCATCAGAATATTGTTGAGAAAGGATCCTTTCTCAATCAGGAGTTGGTCAGCTATTTCCGCAAGGGTCAGGATAACGGGGCCATAATCGATATCGAGGCACGACGGCTTGAGAACGCTTCCATCAAGTATGATATACGTGAACACGGGGCAACGCGGTCTATCGTGATTCCGCGTGACAGCTATGACTACAACTCCATGGAATGTCCTGAGGCGCGACTTGATTTTCCGGACAACAGACCGGTCACCCTGAAAATTCTGGTAATGGATAAAATGACAGTGGTCAAGCGGCACTACCGCCTGGTTCGCAATTCCCATTATTCGGTTGGCGGTAAAGAGTACCCCTGCCGGATAATTGATTATTCGGACCAGGACAGCAAGGTCCGGCGCTGGATCGCGTGGGACGGAACCACGATGGTGATGTACCGTCAGGATGGCAAAGGAGACAAAAGCTCGTCGTATTCCGTCCAGGCAACATCGGTGACCAGGCACATGTAGGAAACCTGTGCCTGATCACTGTTCACAAGCCGCTACAGTATGTTTGACGCAATCTCCGCCAACTCGGACCGCTCACCCTGAGTCAGAGTTACGTGTCCGGCAATGGGTTCATCTTTAAACTTCTCCACCAAATAGGTAAGTCCGTTGGAGGACGCGTCGAGGTAGGGGTTGTCGATCTGTGCGGGATCCCCCGTGAAAACGAACTTGGTATTGATACCGGCTCTCGTTACGATGGTTTTAATTTCATGCGGAGTTAGATTTTGCGCTTCGTCTATGATCATGTACTGGTTGGGGATTGAACGCCCACGAATGTACGTCAGTGCCTCGATGTCCATAATACCTGCCGCGACCAGTTCCATGTGCCCCTTGCCCAGCACCCCGAACTCCTTTTCCTCCTGAACCGCTTGCGCCTGGTTGTCAGCTTTGGTTGGGCGTTTAGTGGGCTTTACAACTTTTATTTTAGGAGCAAGCTGCCCGGACATGAGGTATTCGATATTATCGTAAATAGGTTGCATATACGGTGCAAGCTTCTCATTGATGTCGCCCGGGAGGAAGCCTATATCTTTCCCCATTGGAAATACCGGACGTGAAACCAGCATTTTTTTATAGATGAATTCATCCGTAACTTTTCGTAATCCGGCGGCGATGCTCAGCAACGTTTTTCCTGTCCCAGCTTTCCCGACCAGAGTCACCAGCTTGATATCGTCGTTCAGCAGCAGGTCCATTGCCATCTTCTGCTCGTTATTTCTTGGTGACAAGCCCCAGGCTTCCAGATCAGACCGGAGCGGTACCAGCATATCCAGTGTTTTGTCGTATCTTCTTATGGCGCCGTCATCGTTTCTGGTGACAAACTGATTTGCCTTAAGCTGATCAATAAACTCCGTGTGGCCCGAGAAAAGCGTTTCAAAATCGACTTTATCGTTTTCGTAAGACTCTGCCGATAAGCCAAGGGCATCAGCCTTTATACGAAGATTAATGTCTTTGGTAATCAAAATGGTGGGATTTGAGTCGTGCTTCTGAATAAAGAGGGCAATCGCAAGGATTCGGTTGTCTGCTATCTTCGGATCCATCTCGGAAGGGAGCAGGTTCAGGGCATCTCGCCTGCTGAAGCCGACGGAGATAAGACCATTACCGATCTTGACCCCTTCGATCAATGAACCTTGCGCTCTAAACGAGTCCATTATTTTACTGAACTGCCGCGCGTTTCTCCCGAGCTCATTCATCTCTTTTTTGAAATGATCAAGCTCTTCTATGACCGTCATCGGTATGATGACATTATTGTCGTCGAAGTTAAAAATTGATTGGCAGTCGTGAAGGATGATGTTGGTGTCCAGGATGAAGTTTTTTATCATATTGTAGGATTTCCTTTGTGTATTAGATTATTCCACCAGATAGGTGTATCCCATGAGCATCCGGTCCAAAAGCTCTATGAACTGGCCACTTTCCTCGATGGAGATGCTTTTGGCGACAACGCTTTTTTCAAGATTGTCGCGGACCTGTTTGAGTATCTCCGATCCCTTGTACTGTACGTATTTGAGGGTCTCCCATGTGGCATCGCCATTAATGACGGTGTCGATCATATAACCGGTCTTGTTGTTAAAGGTGATGTGTACGGCATTTGTGTCTCCAAACAGGTTGTGCAGATCACCCAAAATCTCCTGATAGGCGCCAATCAGGAAAAAACCGATGTAGTAGTTCTCGTCGGTACCTATTTTGTGTAAGGGGAGGTACTTGGTACGTCCGTTTGTACCGACAAAACTTGTGATCTCTCCATCGGAATCGCAGGTAATATCAGCGATTGAGGCCATGACGTCCGGATTTTGGTCGAGCCGCTGGATCGGCATGATCGGGAAGAGCTGGTCGATTGCCCAGGAATCGGGGATCGACTGGAAAAGGGAGAAATTGGCAAAATACGTCTGGCGCAAATGCAGTTTGAAATTCTGCATTTCTTCGGGTATAGGCTTGAGCTTTTCCACGAAGCCGTTGATCTTCAGGATGATCTTTGAATATAGCCACTCGGCAATAGCACGGTCGTTAAGTGTAAGGTGGCCAAGATTGAACAAGCTGACAGCTTCACTGATTAACTGCAAGGTATCGTGGTAATCCTCACGTAACGAATATCGATCGATGCTTTTGTAGATATCGAGCAACTTTTTAACGGTTGGCGCTACCTGTGTCGACTGCGCCAGCATTTCCTCGAAATCAGGCATCACGTTCTGGGTATTGGTGTTGAGAACGTTGGTTACCAGTACCGAATAGTGGGCGACCGTAGCCCGCCCCGATTCGGAAATAATGTTGGGACACGCAACCCCGGCCTCATCACAGATGCTTTTGACCTGGTAGATGACGTCGTTGGCGTATTCTTCAATGGTGTAGTTGACACTGGAGAAATAACTGGATTTGGAACCGTCGTAATCGACTCCCAGTCCTCCGCCAATGTCGAGGTATTCGATGCCGACCCCCAGCTTTCTCATTTCGGTATAGACTCGGGCAGCTTCGATCAGGGCGGTCTTTATCTTGTCAATCTTTGTGATCTGACTCCCGATGTGTGTATGCAGCAGCTTGACACACTGCAGCATGCCATGTTTTTCCAACATGCGGATGGCGGCAATGATCTCCGACATGCGCAAGCCAAACTTTGCGTCATCACCGCCGGATGTGGCCCATTTGCCGGTGCCTTTGGAAGAAAGTTTAACTCGGATCCCCAATTTTGGCATAATCCCGGTCTTGTGGGACAACTCAATGATTTTCTCCAGTTCGAAAAGTTTCTCCACCACCAGCGTGATGTCATAGCCTATTTTGGTGGCGTAAAGTACCGTCTCGATATATTCGCCATCTTTGTAACCGTTACAGATGATCGGTAACCCGTTGCCGGTAGAGATGGATATGCCCGCAACCAGTTCCGGCTTTGAGCCCACCTCCAGTCCAATATTGTAGCGCTTCCCGAAGCGAGCGATTGCTTCCACAACCTGGCGCTGCTGGTTCACCTTGATCGGATAAAATGTCTGGTATGTAGCCGGGTAGTTGTTTTCGGCAATAGAACTTTTGAATACATGATAAATGGAAGCGATCCGTCTTTGCAAGACATCCATGAAGCGGAGCAAAATTGGTGGTTTGATCTTGCGTTTGATCAGGTCATCAATCAGGACGCGCAGGTCGATTGATTGCTTGGCGTTGGATGAGGGGTGAACACATATGTTGCCGTTCTTGTTGATCGAGAACAGGTCGTCACCCCAGTTATCCAGATTGTATATTTTGGCGGAATCGTTGATTGACCAGCGCTTACTGCCTGGAGCGGGACTGTTCATAGTTGTAATTCCTTTCACTGGACTTGCATATATTCTTCGCATAGTTAAATACAACGGTTCAACTTTTTTCGCTCTGGCAGGTAATTGTTGCACAACATTTACCTGCCGCGAACGTATCTGTAACAATTATCATATATTCTTCCGATAACTGATCTACAACAAAACCAAGCACGACACAGCCAAAGGAGATATGCCATGTACATTGCCAGAGACAAGAACGACGACCTGTACCTTTTCAACGAACTGCCGAATCGGGGCAGCGAATGCTGGTGGGCTCCTTCGGGGATAGACGGTACCTATCTTCGCCTTGACAAAAAGCAATATCCGGAAATCACCTGGAATTCAGAACCGGTATGGGTGCAAATATTACTGGCCTGAGCCGGCTGATTCAGTGCCAAATAGGAAGGCGCACCTTCTACATCGCGGTGCGCCTTCGGTTTCTCTCTCCGTGTATCTAAGAGGTATGAGACGGTCTTAGAAAGAGAGCAGCCGTTTGGTAATTCCCGGTACTGCCATGTCGATGGTCATGACGATGGTCAGCAGTATCATTATGACAACGGTCAGCCAGGCGATGATGTTGAATACCGGACCGTTGACAAAATCGCCCATCAGTTTTTTATCGTTGATCAGTTTGATCATGAACATCAGTACGAACGGCAGTACCGCACCGTTGACAACCTGCGAGATGAACATGATCCCCATCAACGGTGCATTCGGAATCAGGATCAGGCCGGCGCTGATGGTGATGATAATTGTGAACAGCCAGAAAAACTGCGGCGCCTGCTCGAAATCCTTGTCAACGCCCGATTCCCACCCCATCCCTTC
>CAIYZD010000292.1 GCA_903930585.1 uncultured Geobacteraceae bacterium
ATTTGACAGAGTATCTGTCAAAACAGGGATTCACTGTCAGTGCGGCGGCAACTCTGGAAGAATATCGCCAGATTGCTGTCGCACAAAAACCGGATCTGGTGCTGCTTGTCATCAATCTCCCAGACGGCAACGGCCTTGATATTGCCAGAGAGCTGCGGACATCCGGTGAGACCAGAATTGTCATGCTTACCCATCTGGGCACCCTTAACGACCGGATAGCTGGACTTGACTGCGGTGCCGATGCCTACTTGGTCAAACACGCTGACCTGCGGGAGATTGAAGCCACCATCCGGACGGTGTTGCGTCGCACCCCAATACAGCCCGCCAAATCAGACTGGAGTTATAACAGGCTTGTGTGGCAACTTACCGCGCCAAATGATATCTCTGTCACGTTGACAGCCACTGAAGCCGCATTCATGTCAATACTCTTTGAAACACCAGGCACCCCTTACTCAAGAGACGAAATCGCCGCCATCCTGCCACGTCCAAGAGATGGCATGGATCGCAGTCTAGGCTCTATGGTCAAGCGATTGCGGAAGAAAGTAGAGACCGAGGTCAAAATGCCATTTCCGGTGAAAGTTGTCTATGGTGTCGGCTAATGCTTCACCGCACATTTCACACTCACATAATCCAGATAAACAAAATGTTTCACAATTCAATACCGAGGAGAACAAACCAGATGAAACGAACCATTGCCGCACTTGTCCTGGCTACAATCATAGCCGCAACTTCAGCCTTTGCCGCCCCGGATCAGAAGATCGGCGTAGTAGATCTCCAGCGTGCTGTCAGCGAAACCAAAGAAGGAGTTGCTGCCAGAGCGGACATTTTCAAAAAGACTGAGCAACTTAACAGCGAACTGAAAGGTATTCAGGTCGATTTTGAGAAGTTAAAGGCCGATCTTGAAAAAGATGGTGCCTCCATGAAAGCTGAAGTCCGTGCCGAAAAAGAGAGCCGCCTTCAGCAGAAAAGCCGCGACTTCCAGAAGCGTCAGCGCGATGCCCAGGAAGAGATCAAACAGATGGAAGCGGATCTGTTGCAGAAGATGATCAACCGTCTGTCTCTGCTGATTGGGAAAATTGGTGACGAAGGGGAGTACGCCGTTATTATCGAGCAGAGCGTCGGCATGAGGTATTACAGCAAGAATGTTGACATTACACCATTGCTTATCAAAAAAGCTGACGAAACATACGCAAAATAGCTCATCGACATCATCGTACAAACAAACCACTACACAGGAGAATCACATGCCTGAATCAGCCCCAACCGCCGTCCCGCCACTGTTTTACAAAGAACCTGTTGCAATCAACGCTGAACACCATCGCGACTTGACTGTCTCACCAAGCCCCACCGGGTACGCATTTGCTGCGGAAGCCCACAACGTCATGCTTACCGCAGTTGAGTTTTTTGAAGCATGTCGTGAATACCCGATCATCTTTTCCCCGACCGAAGACGGAAAGATAACCCCTCTGGCGCTGCTCGGTATTCAGGCGGGAGAAAATCTCTTTGTTGATGCAGAGGGTGCCTGGAAGGCATCCTACATCCCGGCATATGTTCGTCGCTACCCCTTCATTCTTGCCGATACCGGTGCCGCAGAGTTTCCTGTCTGTGTCGATCAGACCTTCGACGGGCTGAATATTGATGGCGGCCAGCGGCTCTTCACTGAAGAAGGCGAGCAGACTGACTACTGCCGCCACATCCAGGCATTTATCCAGGATTATCAGGGACAGCCGGTGTCCACCGCAGCGTTCACCGCCAAGCTACGCGAACTCGAACTGTTTCGTCCGATGGACGCTAACATCCAGTTGAACAACGGC
>CAIYZD010000293.1 GCA_903930585.1 uncultured Geobacteraceae bacterium
CAGAAGTATGGAGATTTTCTATGCCACTTAACACCGCCGAAACAGGAAATAGACGGGCTGCAGTCATACCGGAGTCTGACTCCCTATATGCACTGCACTCTTCACAACTGGCCTCCCTGATTAATAATCTTCCTGGTCTGGTCTGGATAAAGGACAGAGAAGGGAGATATCTCGAAGTAAATACAGCGTTCTGTGCAGCTTTTACCCACGGGAGCCTGCAGAAGGTACTTGGTAAGACTGATTTTGAAATATTCCCGTCTGAAATGGCCAGGAAGATTGCGGAAAATGACCGGACTGTGCTCGTGAACGGCACGCAGAGCCTGCTGACCGGATACATTCCGGTTGCCGGACGGATGCGTCTGTTTGAAACGTTTACCTCTCCGGTTTTTGCTGCCGACGGCGGAATTATCGGCACAACCGGCTATGCCAGAGACATCACCGACAACAAAGCTGCAGAAGAAACGTTGATGGCCTTTTCAGATTACATGGAGCAGAAAAATAAGGAAGTTTCAGCCTCACTGGTTGTTGCCGAGGAAAGCACCCGTTCGAAAAGCGAGTTTCTGGCTGTCGTGAGTCATGAAATTCGCACTCCGATGAATGGCATCATCGGGATGACCAGTATGCTGCTTGAGTCCGGTCTCACTCAAGAACAACGTGAATACGCGGAAATTGTCAGAAAAAGCGGGGAAAATCTTCTTGTGCTCATCAACGATATTCTCGATTTTTCGAAGATAGAAGCGCGCAAACTTGAGTTGGAACCGATAAATTTCAATCTTCAAACCACTATTGATGACACCATTGAAATACTGGGGTTGCGTGCCGCTGAAAAAGATTTGCAACTGGTCAGTCAGATCTCTCCTGATGTGCCATTATTGTTAAAAGGGGACTCCGGCAGACTTCAGCAGATCATTATTAACCTCATTGGTAACGCCATAAAGTTTACAGACTTCGGCTCAATTACCATTAACGCAACGCTTGACTCCTCTGAATGCGGATTTGCAGTTATACGTATTTCGGTGAGAGATACCGGTATCGGTATACCGAAGGGGCGGCGGGTCGCCATTTTCTCTCCATTTACCCAGGCGGACGGATCCACCACAAGAAAATTTGGCGGTACCGGCTTGGGACTGACCATCTGCAGGCAGCTGTCTGAGTTGATGGGAGGCAACATTGGCGTTGACAGTGAAGTGGGAAAAGGTTCTACCTTCTGGTTTACCGCTACCTTTGAAGTACTCGCTGAAGGCGCCCTTACCGAACACAAACCATCTCCCACCTATTCTGCTGAGCACAAGATTATTGCGCCGCAGGGTTTACGAATCCTGCTTGCGGAAGATAATGTAATCAACCAGAAAGTCGCGTTGAGCCTGCTCGGCAAACTCGGCTACAAAGCTGATGTCGTGGCTAACGGTCTGGAGGCGGTTCAAGCCCTTGAACTGATTAACTATGATGTGGTGTTAATGGATTGCCAAATGCCTGAAATGGATGGTTTTGAGGCCACCATCAAAATCCGGGACGCTGCCTCGGCTGTCCTTAACCATGCTGTACCGATCATTGCCATGACTGCCAATGCCATGAAGGAAGATCGGGAAAAGTGCCTGGAAGTCGGTATGAGCGAATATTTGTCGAAACCGGTCAGAAAAGAGGGGTTGCTGGCTGCAATCAGTGCGGTTATGAAGATAGAATCAGACTGAAGTACGGACAGCAAATAAACCCAATATAATCATGTATATGGTTCTGGAAAGGCCGCACGAAGAAATGTGCATTTAGATTTTGGGGAGATGTGGGTATGGAATCACCGCTCAGGGCATTGATAGTAGACGACGCAGAAATGAGCCGCCGAATTACGCGCCGGATAATAAGCAAGGTTTTCATCTGTGATGATGCCGAAAACGGTCTGATAGCCGTGAGCAAATACAGGGAGGCCATTGAGAGCGGTGCACCCTACGATGTTGTCTTTATGGATATTGTAATGCCGGAGATGGATGGTAAAGAGGCTGTCAAGACAATACGGGAACTTGAAACGAAATTGGGAGTGGAGAGAACGCCCATTATTATGGTATCAGCCAGTGAAATGCTTGATGAAATCGATGAGCTGGTAAATGGTTTACTCAGGAAAGCCGTCACCAGACAATCGCTGAATTCTTTGTTATTTCCACTCTTCGATGGCAGGATGGAACCGCTATGAACCACTACTGCGTCGGTCATCAGCGTCAACTCAATGCGGGCCGTAATCCTTTGTATTTATCTGACCCGCCTGTTTGGGGGCATTCGTAAGAAAAACACTGACAAATAAATCAGCAATTATCGGACTTTTCTGAAGCTTCATATCAAGTTATATTTGCAATAGTACGAGTCAAATAATATTCAACAGTAAATTGTGCCGTAAGCGTTTTATTAAAATATATCCTCTTCTCTGAAATGGCAAACCCGGAGTAATCCGGTGACGCAAAGCTACCGAGTCCCACTCCGCACGGACGGATAGTCGAGCCGCCTAAAAGAGGGCGAGATTTAGATGCGCCCTACTTATTTAAGTTGGGCTTTTTTTGTTTATTCGCGGGATTTCTAAAGAGGGGTTGTAAGCCGGAACCACAAAAGGGGGATAAAATGAATTCATTGACACTCATTTTTGCCGCTGCATGTACTTTTGCAATCGGCTACCGATTCTACGGACTTTTCCTGGCAAAAAAAGTTCTTAACTTACGAGAGGAACGGGTTACACCAGCAGTGGCATACGAGGATGGCCATGATTATGTGAAGACTAACAAATATATGTTGTTTGGTCATCATTTTGCGGCCATTGCGGCAGCGGGGCCGTTGCTCGGACCGGTACTGGCGGCACAGTTCGGTTTCCTTCCCGGTGCGCTTTGGATTCTTATCGGAGCGGTGTTAGCGGGAGGCGTACACGATGCCGTTGTGCTGTTTGCATCGGTGAGGCACAAGGGGAAGAGCCTTTCAGTCATCGCCGAAGCCGAGATCGGTAAGGTTGCCGGCAAGGTGGCCTCCTTTGCGATACTCTTTATCCTCATTCTGACCTTGGCCGGACTCTCCATTGCAGTAGTTAATGCCATGTTCAACAGTCCTTGGGGGACATTTACCGTCTTAGCAACCATCCCAATCGCAATGGTCATGGGGGTCTATATGCAGAAGGTACGACCCGGCGATATTATGGGAGGAAGCATTATCGGCGTGACCCTGCTGGTGCTGTCAATTCTCGCCGGCCCTTACGTTGCTGCAGATCCTGCATTGGCAGCAATGCTGACTTTCTCAAAGAAACAGCTCGCTCTGATCATACCTGCGTATGGCTTTGCCGCCTCGGTACTTCCTGTCTGGTTTTTGCTGGTGCCGCGTGACTATCTTTCCACGTATCTCAAAATCGGTACCATCGCCCTTCTCGCTCTGGGGATTGTTTTCATCCACCCGGACCTGCAGATGCCTGCCATCTCCTCGTACTTCTTTGGTGGCGGACCAATCATTCCGGGTGCAGCGTTCCCGTTTGTCTTTATTACCATTGCGTGTGGTGCCCTGTCCGGTTTCCATGCCATTATCGGCTCAGGTACCACGCCAAAGATGATTGCCAATGAGCGAGACATACTGTTTGTTGGTTACGGCGCCATGCTCGTGGAAGGTTTTGTCGCCATCATGGCTCTGATTGCAGCCTGCGTACTGGTGCCTGCCGACTATTTCGCCATAAACGCCGCTCCCAAGGCCTTCGAAGCCCTTAATATGAGCACGGCCAATCTTCCTTCACTCGCTGCACAAGTCGGTGAGCAGCTACAGGGTCGCCCTGGCGGTGCTGTCTCCCTGGCAGTCGGTATGGCCTATATTTTCTCAGCCGTACCATTTATGAAAGGGATGATGGCCTACTGGTATCACTTCGCCATCATGTTCGAGGCGGTGTTCATTCTGACAGCTGTAGACGCCGGTACCCGTGTTGGGCGATACCTGCTGCAGGAAATGCTTGGCAAAGTTTATGCGCCATTTTCCGACAATGGCTGGAAACCTGGTGTTACTTTCACCAGCGCCTTATTTACTTCAGCTTGGGGGTACCTGGTATATACCGGCGATATTGCAACCATCTGGCCACTGTTTGGAATGAGTAATCAGCTTCTCGCCACCTGTGCACTGATAGTCGGTACGACCATGCTAATCAGACTTGGAAAGGTAAGATACGCCTGGGTGACCGCAGGCCCAGGATTGTTCATGATGCCAATCTGTATGTGGGCCGGGTACCTCAATATCACCAAAAATTACCTTCCGAAGAATCTCTATTTGTTAGCAGGCATGTCAGTAACCCTTATGATACTGATGACGATCGTTTTTGTTGAGGCCTTCCGTCGTTGGTACACATTGCTGCATATCGAAAAAACGATTACCGATGGTTATGGTGATCAGGTTTTGGCGCTGGCGGAAGAACAGACTGAACAATGACTTGAGGAAAGTGCATTAGGCGCTTAGCGCCAATCAACTGACACATTGCCAGGAGTAACGAAACCGTCCTTGCGCGGCACCACAACATTGCCCGCTTGATCTTGACGTGCCGCCCGACGGTGACGTTTGTTAACAGACCGGCAAACCAATAAATCTATCCCACCTCGGTATATTCCCTGACACGAAATTCTGCCCCCAGTGATATTGCCAGATTCCGGCATGCATCAAAATCTATTGGTGTCAGGCCTACACAATTGACAAATTTTTTGTCTTTGCTATCCTGAGTTCAGAAATAGTTTACGTTCTCAGGAGGTAAATCATGGGCAGGCCATTACGCATCGAATACGTAGGCGCATATTATCATGTGACTGCCAGAGGAAACGAGCAGAAGGATGTATTTAAGAGTCGAAGGGACAGAGAACAATTTCTGGGGTATCTGGAATCGGCGGTATTGAGATATGGCGCGGTTATCCATGCATATTGTCTGATGAGCAACCATTATCACCTTCTTATTGAAACTCCTATAGGGAATCTTTCCCAGATAATGCAGCATATAAACGGGGCATATACCAACTACTTCAACGTAAAACGAAAAAGATCCGGACATCTTTTCCAGAGCCGTTACAAAGCAATACTTGTCGATGCCGATGAATATACAAAAGAGCTTTCGCGATATATTCATTTGAATCCGGTTCGGGCTGCTATGGTTTCCAAACCGGAGGAATATTGCTGGTCAAGCTTTCCTGACTACATCGGTGAGAGAAAAGCTCCCGATTGGCTGACAACAAAGTTGATACTGGGATACTTTGGCAAAGAAAAGTCGTCCCGGAAAAACTACCGTACATTTGTGGAAGATTTGCTGGCACAGAAATACGAAAGTCCGTTGATCGGGGTGGTCGCCGCGACTATTTTGGGATCGGAAGAATTTATCAAAGAGATAACGGAAAGATACGTCGATGTAAAACAGGCTGATCGTGATGTTCCTGCCATAAAGAAGCTGTCAAGCAGGCCATCAATAGATACGATCATAGAGGCTGTGCAGAGTATTTCATGTGAGAACAAAACAGCGGCAAAGGCAAGTATCTATCTTTGTCACAAATTCAGCGGAGCCAAATTGAAAGAAATCGGCGGTCGCTTTGGTTTGGGTGAATCGGCAGTATCGCAGGCGAGTCGTAGGTTTGCACTACAGATGGAAGAAGACAATGATTTGAAAAAGGTCGTTGAAGAGTTAATGAGGAAACTTGTTTTGTCAAGAGTGTAGGCCTGACACTACTGGTTTCTTTCTGGTTTCTTCCAGCGGATCTGCCCCATGTAGTAAGTGCTATTGAGATGTAAAATCCGGTTCACAACAATTGTTGAAACTTTAAAATATCATGATAAGATTATTACCATCTTGGTGATATCTTGCGGGCTAAATTGTTGTTCACAGGGGGGGCGGGATGCACGATTCAGTACATTCACGGTTACAACTGAAGCTGATTGCGGCGCTACTTACGGTAGCTGTTCTTATCGTTCCCTCCTTACCTGCATATGCCTTGGAAAAGGCCACAATACAGCTGAAGTGGTTGCATCATTTCCAGTTTGCCGGATATTACGCCGCACTGGAAAAGGGCTTTTATCGTGATGCCGGTCTGGACGTCACTATTTTAGAAGGTAGCCCGTCGATCGAAGTTGAAAAGTATGTGGCTTCCGGCCGTGTAGATTTTGGTGTTGGCACCTCTGCCCTGTTACTCAATAGAGCGCAGGGGCAGGATTTCGTCGTTCTTGGCCAGGTCTTTCAGCATTCCCCCGCAATTTTTCTCACACCCCGCAAAACCGGTATCCGTACAGTTGCAGATATGGCTGGACGACGTTTGATGTACGCGAACAATCATGGTGACATGCTGGCACTCCTGAAAAAAAATGGCATCGATGAGGAGCAGATCACGAAGGTGCCGCACCATGGTGACCCTCACGATCTGATCAGTGGCAAGGCTGATGTGATGCTCGCCTACAGCTTCAACGAGCCGCTGGCTATTGAGAAGTCTGGCGAATCGTATCTTACCTTTTCTCCGCTCGCATTGGGCATTGATTTTTACGGAGACAATTTTTTCACGACTCGCACTCTGGTTGAAAAACGGCCAAAATTTGTTCAGGCGTTTCGCGAAGCCACTTTGCGTGGATGGCACTTTGCCATGGAAAATAAAGCAGAAATTACCGATCTGATCCTTGCAAAATATTCTCAGGCTAAAAACCGGGAATGGCTGCTGTTTGAGGCAAATCAAATGGAGCCCCTGATCCAGCCGAAGCTTGTGGAACTCGGTTATCAGAGTCCGACCCGCTGGCAGCATATCGCCGATACTTTCTCCGAACTCGGCATGCTTCCCAATAAGTTTGATCCGAAACCGATTATTTACGTTCCCGAACCACGCACAAATTACACGCCGCTGATTGCTATAATGCTGGTTTCTGCCGTAGTTATAACTGCATTGACCTGGCTTGTGCTGACCTTCAGAAGACTCAACACGAGCTTGAGCGAACAGATCGGAGAGCGTAAACGGGCTGAAGAGGCGCTTGGCAACTCCTACACACTGCTTCAGACCATTATCAACACGGTTCCCATGCGCGTTTTCTGGAAGGATACGGAATTGCGCTATCTGGGCTGCAATACCTCATTTGCAAATGATGCTGGAGTTACCTGCCCGGATGAACTGGTTGGTAAGGATGACTTTCAGTTGGTTTGGCAGGACCAGGCTGAACAATATCGAGCTGATGACCGCCTCGTTATGGATTCAGGTATCCCAAAACTTTCTTTTGATGAGCAGCAAACATCGCAGACTGGTGGTATTATCTGGCATCGTACGTCAAAAGTTCCTCTTAGAATCAAGGAAGATAAAGTCATGGCAGTCCTCGGAATTTATGAGGATATAACAGAATACAAACAGTTGGAAATAGCTCTGATAAAGAGCGAACAAAACCTCCAAACAATTATCAAAGTATCACCGGTGCCTCTTGCAATTAACGATTCTCATGGGAACATCACCTTTGTTAACGATGTATTTTTACAGACAGTTGGCTATACGTTGGATGAAATTCCCACTTTGGAAGAGTGGTGGTATCGTGCCTACCCAGACCCGCACTATAGACAAAAAGTTGCTGACAGTTGGATGAAAAATCTGGAAGAGGCAAAGCGTACCAGCAGCCTGTTTACTCCTATGGAAGTAACTATTGTATGTAAGGATGATGCCATACGCACTTTCATTTGTAGTGCTGCTTCCATAGAAAGTGGTTTTGAGGAAAATTACTTGGTTGTCCTGTTCGACATCACTGCCCGTAAAAAAGCCGAGGAAGAGAAACTGCTATTCGAACAACAGATGCAACATACTCAAAAACTGGAAAGTCTTGGTGTGCTGTCCGGCGGTATTGCCCATGACTTTAACAACATCTTGGCGATCATTATGGGGTACTGTTCCCTGACAAAGATGGATTACGAAACAACCGGGCAAAATATACTGGAGATAGAAAAAGCGGCTGAGCGTGCCGCAGCATTGTGTCGTCAGATGTTGGCCTATGCCGGAAAAGCCCAAATTACCAAGAGTCAGGTCAATATGTGGACGTTGGTTGATGAAATGGTCACCATGTTGAAAGCTACTCTTCCGCAGAATGCGGTTATCAAACCGGATCTTTCAACCGGAATTCCTATTATAGAAGGTGATACCAGCCAACTCCGGCAGGTAGTAATGAATCTGATCATCAACTCATCTGAGGCAATTGGGACAGAGCAAGGTGAAATTACTGTTTCACTTACCAATATAACGGTACGTGCCGATCACCCGGAAAAAGATTATCACGGCAAAGAAATCACCCCAGGAAAGTATGTCTGCCTGGAAGTCACCGACACTGGCTGCGGAATGGACGAAGAAACAAAGTGGCGAATCTTCGAGCCGTTCTACACAACCAAATTAACTGGGCGGGGCCTCGGGATGTCAGCGGTACTTGGCATCATTAACTCACATAATGGAGCATTACAGCTCTTCAGCCAATTTGGTCAAGGTACAACATTTAAAGTATATCTTCTGGTTCCTGCAAGTAACTCTAACGGAAATGAAAACCACAACCAATCTAATCCGTTAGTCCCATGGCAGGGGAGCGGTACCATACTGCTGGTTGAGGATGAAGACCAGATTCGGCAGTTAGCGAAAATTATGCTTCAAAAGTTTGGCTTTACTGTTCTCGAAGCAGTTAATGGTAAGGAGGCATTGGAGGTATATCAGAAAAACTGTGCAGAAATCAGGATGGTATTAACTGACATGGGTATGCCGGTCATGGATGGCTATGCATTATTTCCTGCGTTGAAGCAACTTAACCCCAGACTGCCTATTGTCATTTCAAGCGGCTTTGGTGATGCAGATGTTATTTCAAGAATTGGACGAGACAATATAGCGGGGATAATCAGTAAACCGTACAATTCAATTCAGCTACGTGATGTATTGATGGATGTTGTGGAGGGAACGATATAATCATGTAAGTTATTTCCTTACAATCTTGTAAGTGATATACTCACAGCCTTGTAAGTGATATCCTTTGCGTCCGGGGGTACGGATGCTGATGGTCATAAGGTTGTCTTCCCTGATTTGTTCCTGAAGTGCAACGCAAACAATTTGCCTGCCCGTATCGTTGGCAAATATAATTACCGGCGCCACAGGTGGCAGTGGAGGCGGTGGCACTGCCGGATATGGCCAAAACTCCGATGAATCAGGCGGAGCGGGTGGAATGATTAGCGGTGGCAGCTTTCCCGTTGCTGTCGGGCAGACAGTTACTATAATCATTGGCGCCGGTGGTACCGGCGATACTGATGATGCTATAGCCCGCTTGATCTTGACGTGCCGCCCGACGGTGACGTTTGTTAACAGACCGGCAAACCAATAAATCTATCCCACCTCGGTATATTCCCTGACACGAAATTCTGCCC
>CAIYZD010000294.1 GCA_903930585.1 uncultured Geobacteraceae bacterium
CAACTTTTTTGTGATACTTCCCACTTCAATCGTCATCGGATCATATAATCCCATTAAGGCTGTTACGTTCAGTTTGCTTTCTTGTATCCGGCAGGTTACTGGTGACCGGTATGCTTTCGTCAGGGTACTGCTTATAGCTGTCTCTACGGCATCCAGAACTATCGGTTCAGTAAGACAATATTTGTGTATTAGCTCATCTGAAAGCAGTTCCACCGAAGACCTCATCCCATGGGGTAACAGCCGTTATGCCGCTTATGTTGTGAGCAAATTGCTCTTCCCGCTTTGGCGGTATGTGTTCTCGGACACCGTGTTGCTGAATGACACGCAAAACCTTGGCGGCGTACTTGTCTCCCTTGGACGGTGTGCGTGAGTTGTAACAACCAACCGCACGCCAGGTGTTCCCATAATCATGAATACATTGTGCCAGTATCCAGGCTCCTACTTTGACGTTGGTGCATGGATCAGAGAGCTCACCCCATGTTTTCCCGAGTTTTTTAGACCAGATCGAGTTGATCTGCATGATTCCATAGTCATAACTTCCGTTGGTATTTCGATTTATTGCGTTTGGATTGAAGTTGCTCTCTGTTTTGGCAATGCTCCACAACAGTTGCGGGGATATGCCGTAATAATTGCCTGCTTCCTCAAAACAGAAGGAGTGGGCACTTAAAGGCATGGCAATCAGAGTTGAAGCTGTGAGCAGGATTTTCTGAAGTTGCATTTATCCCCCTGATAGGAATATCTGTAAGGGGGGGAAGGTGAAGCTGTAACGTGGACCAATGTAATAGTGATCTACGCTATTGTTTTCACAGCGATATACGTGTATCAAAAATATTGTGAGCTATTTTTACGTGAGGTGTCTGTGACCCAGCATAATCTTATCCTGATAACTATCCCGGCGATTGTTGCCCTGTGTGGTGGATTCCTTGCCGCATATTGGAAGCCGAGCCATCAGCATCGAAGCCTGATTCAACATTTTGCCGCCGGGGTAGTCCTGGCGGCCTTGGCAGTAGAACTCTTACCGGAGATTGGTCGGGAGCACGCCCCCGGTCCGGTACTTATTGGGTTCTTTGCACTGGGCAGCCTGTTCATGTATGGATTGAAACTCTGGACAGAGCACCTTGAACGCAAAGATGAGAAAGCAGGTAAAAAGTCCGGTATTGGTCGTGGGTTGCTGCTGGCAACATTCATTGACGTAGCAGTGGATGGTTTTATTATTGGCGCAGGTTTCGCTGCTGGTGGAGGAACTGGGGCGATACTTGCCATCGGATTATCAGTGGAATTGTTGTTTCTCGGATTAGCACTCACCTCAGACCAGGTTAGCGGCCGTCAGATAATTCTTGTTTCCGGTGGGATTGGTTTAACAGTTTTACTCTGTGCAGTTACTGGGAGTATGCTTCTTGTGGGTGCCTCGCACACAGTAATTGGTGCGGCGCTCGCTTTCAGTGCAGCTGCGCTCCTCTATCTGGTCACAGAAGAGTTACTGATGGAGGCTCATGTGGTGCAGGAGAAGCCGATTTCCACTCTCGTTTTGTTTGCCGGCTTTCTAACGTTCTGGAGCATTGAACTCATGGGTAAATAATTCATAGTGAATATTACGGATATCAACGGTAGACCGAGGAAGGAAAATATATGATTGAATCTTTAGATTCTCTGAGGGATCAGCTGCGCG
>CAIYZD010000295.1 GCA_903930585.1 uncultured Geobacteraceae bacterium
AGTGAAATAACAATTGGCAGACTTATCATCAAGGAGTAGCGCGTACCAAGAATATAGAGTCGAGTATTTCTGGCATCGTCACCCTGTGCCTGATTAGTGCTAATAACCGGCACAAGCACTGCGATCATCGCCCAGACGAATTTTTCCAGATAATCTAAAAGAGTCGAAGGGATTGCATAAAAGGCAACTGCAGCAACTCCAATTCGTGCAGCTATAACCACCGAGTCTGTGTAAAAAAGCAATTTGAGTGCTACAGCAATTACAAAGCTATAAATACTGTAACTATAAATACTGTTAACTGTTTTTTGATCAATGCCACGTCGATCCAGCTTCAGGTACACATATTTTTTTCTGAGTAGAAAATACTGACATACTGCACGAATCAGGCTTGCACCAAGCTGCAAAAAAGCAAGCGTAAGCAAACCAGCTCCGTTTTTAAGGGCCAAAACAAGAATGGCACTCCGCACAATATTAATAAAAATCGCAGTACCGTTTATGAATTTAAACTCTTGAAGCGCGACCAAAGATCCTTGGTAGACTGATAAAAGTAATCCACTCGCAAGGTCAACCGCAGATATTACAAACACGGCATAAAGATAACCTCGTGTAACTTGACGTATTTCAAAGATATCCGGTAAAAAATAACCAAAAACAAAAGAAAAGAGGAGAATGGCCAGTGCTACAGCGGCGAAGATGGCCATTGAAGTGGAGTAAACAGCCCGGGCGGAAGAGAAATCACGCTTGGCAACGGCGCTGGAAACATAACGGACAATGGCGGTATTTACCCCAAAATCCAAGACTGTAAAATAACCGGTAATGGAAACTATCAGTGTCCAGACACCATACATCTCCTTTCCCAGAGTGTTGACTATAATGGGGCTGACAACAAAAGCGATAATGACAGAGATCACCAATCCAGCCCAATTTGAAAAGACATTACCCAGTATTCTACGCATTGGCAAACGCCTTTATGATCGGATCGCGAGTAATACTGGGATTAGTCAAATTCAGGATATTCGCGTAATGAAGCAATTCGCCAAAAGCAAGACGATCCATATCGGTCTGTCTACCGAGCACTTGAAACCCTTGTACTGACCACTCCATAAAGAAAATAAAAAACAGATGCAGCAGATACGTTTCTGCTATCCCCATACCACTCAAAAACGCTTTAAGCTTTTTGATCGCATGGCGCGACACAGCATCTGAACATTCAATAAATATTCGTACCGCTTTAGCATAGTCATGATTTTCTGTTTCACTGGCCAGAGATTCAATTGCGGTTGCAACAATCATCCAGAAATAGTCAAAAAAAGGTGCCCGATTTTCGGTGGCCCTTTCCCAGTCAATTACAATAAAACCATCCTCCGTCATTACAAAATTTCCCGGCCAGAGATCATTGTGCGCCGTTATAGGTGTCACAACAGGGTAATCATTTTCAAACTGGCGTAAAAGTTCTTCTCCCTTTTGAAGTAGCGCTACCCCAGTATTGCCATAACAGTCGCGGAACAATGGGAACAGATGAGCATAGGCCTTTGAAACAGGAAGAGCGTTACCTGAAAAGGAACCATGGTAAAATCGGAACCATTCATCAAGGCGGTCTATAATACCGCATATCTTTACCGAATCCCCTTGACTGCCCAGCAGACGCAGGCGTTCACGAAGGCTCTCCCCAAGGATGTATTCTTCCGTAAAAAAATGGCGGTCTCTTACCTCAAGATGTTTACCAACGGCGGGAAGACATCCGGCTTGACCCAGTTTTTGGGATAACTGCGCTACCGTATCAAATTCTTTGGCCATAACCGTAACATATTCCGGATCAGTCGTAGTCTTGACTAGCTCGCCACGTCCCGTTAGCAATGTTTTTGTGGTCATAAGCAGCAGCTTACCAGCAGCATTTGAGAAAAACATAAAGTCATTTTGTTCAAAATTTGAAATTTCAGAATCGCTTCTGGTCAATATTTGATTAGAAGCTGAATAAATAGTTATAAAACGAGTTTCAGCACGAAAGACAACCGGCAATTTACTAGCGATGCGCTGACGAAGAGTTAGAGGACAAGAGAGATGATTCTTTGAAAAAGCCCGATACGCATAAACGCTTGAAGTGTCAAAG
>CAIYZD010000296.1 GCA_903930585.1 uncultured Geobacteraceae bacterium
GGTAAAGCCGGTGTTGTCGAGAAATGAGGCTGAGAGACCGCCGACGTGGTCGCTACGTTCAAAAATATGCCAGTCAGTATGGCCAAGCTTATTGAGATGATACGCAGCACCCAGGCCACAGGGACCGGCACCGAGAATGAGTATTTTCAAGGCTTATCGATACCTTTCTACATTTTGAATGGCGATTGAATTATATTTCCGGACAATGACCCGATAACCAGATCACATTCCGCCGTAACAAGATTCGACAAATAGCTCCAAAATGATGAGTTTTCCACCGTTTCAGCAACAATGTTCGATGGTAAAAAACGCCTCATCTCCTGCTCAAAAGCAACACGCAAAACGTCATCAACCTTCAACATTTCCCTGCGATTACCAAGCAATGTCACAAAACCTTCAACTGTATTGCGATGATCAACAATCTTCTTCTCCAACAATTCCATCGTTAGAAGTATACCCTGCTGTTTTAACCAGACGATATCCCAAAGATCACGATTTTTGATTCGTCCCGGACGTAGCGCCAGAGCGATCAGTTTATCGGCTAGAATTTCTTCACGGCTTTCAACCTGTAAGATTAAACCAGAAGTACCCATATCAACGCCATAATAGTTTCGCAACATCATCGGGCGTTTATCATAACTGGGCACCGCGCAGATATCGATATTGATTCGCTGAACCGGCATCCCCCTTTGTTCAGGGCGAGTCACAATCTTCAGCTTCCATGTATCCACATTGCCGACCTCTCGCTTCGGCTCGCTGACCTCCACATTCAATCCGTACTTTACCAGTAGCCTGTCAACCAGCAGAGACGGCAAATTTTTCAAGCATTCACGATTAAAACCATCACCACCGGTAAAATCAAGATCTTCGCTCAAGCGACTGGAACCATAACAGGTACGCAGACACGTTCCACCCATGAACGTCAGTTTTTCAAGCAGGCCGGCTCCACTCATCTCCCGCAGGATATCGTGGTGTAAAAGCTCTTTTTCCACGACCATGGCAAGGGGTGTCACGTCGCCATGATCTCTCATTACCTGAGCCACCAATCGATCAAACAGACTCATTCACGACACTCCAATCTATCAAATCAAGACTACGTCTGGCCGTCTTCATATCCCGGAGAGCCAGCGTCACTGAAGCCCGCCAGAGGTGACTGCGCGTGTCATATTCCAGTTGAGTATTGAGATCATCCGGCTTTTGAGATGTATGAACAAACTCTATCGTGCCCCAATCACCACACCGTATTACATTACTTCTGCCGGACGACATAAGTGTAATCCAGTTGATCGGCACCTGGGAAATCAGCCCGGCATCGCTCAACGCAGTTTCAAAGCTGATATAGTTGAACTCATCGGCACGCAGCCTGGCTGCTGCATGGAATAACAGAAGACCCCGTTGATAATTTACTTTTGGATAGAGATAGAGGCCACGACAGACCCGCTTGAAAAGACCGGACTTTTCAGCACGGCTCATCAGCACCTTAAAGGCGCCGGGGCTGACTGTCGGCAGGGAGGCACGCAGGTCTGACAGGGTGAAGAGGTAGTGATCTTCTGTCGCCAATGACTCAATCATTTTTGATAGTTGTTTGATAGATTGAATTGGCTGCATGACATAAAGTTACTATAAGTGTAACTTTATGTCAATTGTTTCAGGAAGGTGGGGAGAACCAGTAGCAGCGAAAAGAATCAGCTTCCGTGGCTTGCAAATCTGAAAAGTCCTCAACGCATTGAAAAATAACGTATTTAAGATTGATACTTATCACAGATGCAAGACTTCCCAGATCGTCTTCTTTAACAAGGAAGATTTGGATAATGCTAAATTCAGTATGATGTCACCGAAATTCCGCGACAATCTAGTCCTTGCTCATGGCCGACAGTCCGCCGATTAGTTTAATATTCCCCTTGTATCCACTAGCA
>CAIYZD010000297.1 GCA_903930585.1 uncultured Geobacteraceae bacterium
CTGAGAAGAAGCAGAAAGAAGCCGCCCAGCTGCAGTAGCAGAAGGATTTGGAGGCGAAGAACAAGCTGTAGCAGGAGCAAGCAGCACAGCTAGCCATTAAGCAGTAGCAAGAGAAAGAAAGGCTGCTATTGATTGAGAAGCAGAAGCTGCTGGCGTCGCAATCTCTTCTATCTGCCTAGCAAGTAGCTGAGAAGTAGAAGCAGGATTAGTTGAAGCTAGAAGCTGATAGGAAGTTGAAGGAGGCCGCTCAGCCGCCGGGATACCGTTGCGATTCAAGCAGGAAGACATCAAGATCAGGGGACATGCCATTGAATGCCGTATCAATGCGGAAGATCCGTTCAAATTCACCCCCTGTCCCGGAAAAATCACCGCGTATCATCCTCCGGGTGGAATGGGCGTTCGCGTTGATTCGTTTGTGTATGACCAGTATTCCGTGGTGCCGAATTATGATTCACTGATCGGAAAGCTGATTGTGCATGCCGACACTCGCGAGGAAGCAATCAAACGGATGGCACGTGCGCTTGACGAATACCTGATCGAAGGAATCAAGACGACAATCTTTTTTCACAAACGTATTATGGCTCATAAAGACTTTATTGAAGGCGATATTGATACCTCTTTCCTAGAACGAATCGTACTGGAGTAGACGCCATGGACTTTCCCGATGAACTGAAATATTCCAAGGAGCATATCTGGGTAAGAGTTGAAAACGGTTCTGCGGTTATCGGTATTACCGATTTTGCCCAGGAAGAACTGGGTACGGTCAGCGGTGTGGAGCTGCCCGATGAAGGAGATGAAGTAGAACAGGACGATTCAATCGGTTCGGTTGAGGCCCACAAGACGGTTGCTTCATTATATGCGCCGTTCAGTGGGACAATACGGAGTGTCAATCACGAAGTACTGGACAACCCGGAACTGCTCAACGATGATCCGTATGATGGAGCCTGGCTGATTGAAATTTCACTGGATGATCCCGAGGAGCTGAAGAATCTCCTGTCAGCTGATGACTATGTCGATTTTGTTGAAAACAGGGATTAATGAGTGACATAAAGTATGGTACAAGGGCGGGGTCATATGGTGATCTCGCCCTGTTTTTATCTGAAAGGAAACCAATCGTGCGTGTGCCGATATTTCTGCTGTTTTCGCTGCTGATACTTCCTGTTACGGCATATTCTTCTGAAGCTCCGCGCTTGCTGACAGTAAAAGAAGCCATACGCATGGCTGTCGAGAAAAATCTGGACGTTCGGGCGGAACTGTACAATCCCGCCCAATACGAAGCTGATATTAACCGGAACCGTGCGATTTATGATCCACTCCTAACACTCCAATCCACTATTTCTGATACGACGACCGCTTCGGTCAACAGTGGCGGAACGGTTGTCGATTCCAAGGCATTTAATTTCAATTCGTCCCTCAGTCAGCAACTCTGGACCGGCGGTACTGCCGCTGTTTCCTTTAATAATGGCTACACCAACAGCAATACCGCTATCCCTTCGAGCAGTTGGCAGACAGGATTGGGTGTTAACTTCATTCAGCCTCTTTTAAAAAATGTCGGGCGTGAGGCGACCGAGATAGCCATAAATGTATCCCGGTACTCGAAATTTGCCTCACTGGAACACTTTAACGCCCGTTTGTTATCGACCGTTGCGCAGGTCCGCACGGAATACTTCAAACTGTACAGTTTGCAGGAAGATCTCAAGGTAAAAAAAATCTCGCTGGAACTGGCACAAAAGATTCTTTCCGAAACAAAACTACGGGTCAAAGCAGGAGTTCTGCCCGCCATGGAGATATTAAATGCGGAATTCGGCGCCGTGACGCGTGAGAAAGAACTGAACGATGCCGAGCTGGCGGTGAACAATCAGGTGGACGTTCTGCGCCTGCTCCTGCAGACGGATGCTACGGTTGGTGATCTTCAAACGGTAGATCTTCCCCCTCGCGACCGGCTTGATGTAAACGAGAACGAAGCAATTCAGAAAGCGTTAAATCGACCGGATATCCGGGAACAGAAACGTAATCTGGAGTTAAATGAACTGCAAACAAGATACTTTAATCAAAAGATTCGCCCCGATCTTTCCTTAACCGGTTCCGCGCAGTTGACCGGACTGGACAGCGCGTATCAACGGAACATAAACAAGGTTCTTGCGTTTGATTATCCGGTCTGGAGTGTCGGCCTGAATTTCAGTTATCCGTTGGGGAACGGTACGGCCGAAAACGATTACCGTAAAAGCAGACTGAAAACCGAGCAAGCTTCATTGCAACTGCGCAGCTTGGAAGAAAATTCGACAAAAGAAGTCAGGACGGCTATTCGTGGGATTGCCGCCGGTTACAAACAAATTGAGGTTACTGATCGGGGAACCGCTTTTGCGGAAGAGAGGCTGCGCTCGTTCATGCGTAAAAATGAGGTTGGTCTGGCAACGACCAAGGATGTTCTGGATGTCGAAAATGATCTGGCCGTGTCACGGAGCAATCAGATAAATGCGGTAGTCGTGTATGCCAATGCACTGACCGCATATTGGCAGGCAACCGGCGAATTGCTCGAACGGGAAGGAATCCGGGTGGTTGAGGGCGATGCCGATAAACTGTACTCGGCTACCCGCTGATGCTGAGAATCGGCCAGATAGAGTACGCTAATTGCACTCCGCTTTTTCATCTGCTGCGGGAGCAATTCCCCTGCTCGGGGTACGAATTTGTTTCCGGTGTACCTGCTGCGTTGAACAGGATGCTGCTTGCGGGTGAAATTGATGTCTGTCCGTCGTCATCTATCGAATATGCGTACCATCCGGAACGCTACACGATTTTGCCGGAACTCTCCATTGCCAGTGTCGGCGCGGTGGCGAGCGTGCTGCTCTTTTCCCGGGTGCCGGTAGAACAACTGGATGGCTGTACCGTTCTGCTGAGTTCCGAATCGGCTACCTCCGTAAATCTGCTTAAAATCCTGCTCAGCCGGCGTTTCGGTTGTTCGTGCCGTTTTGAAGTGGCCGAACCGGGCGTTACAGGTATCGATAACATGTCATCCGCACTATTGCTCATCGGTGATTCTGCGCTACGTACTTCTTTTAATAAATCTGAGTTGATTGTGTATGATCTGGGTGAGTTGTGGTACTCGTGGACCGGTCTCCCGTTCGTTTTTGCTCTCTGGCTTTGTCGCAACGAAATTGCCGAAGGGGATGAACTCAAGGATCTTGCCCGTGATCTGATTCTGGCCAAGGAACGGGTCCCCGGCCATCTTGAGCAGATCGCGCACCTTTCAAAAGAGGGGAGCTGGATGAATCCTGACAGCTTGCTGGCGTATTGGCGCGATAATATTTCGTACCAACTGGATGAACATGCGCAGGCCGGATTGATGTTGTATTATACCTACTGTTTTGAGTGCGGTTTGATAGCAGCAGTTCCCTCGCTGCATTTTTCCGCGCAGTAAACTCAGAGAGTGTTTATCAAAGCGGCATAATCGGCAAGGATACGGGCATGATCAAAACAGAGTTGTTCAGGAAGTGAATTCAGTCTGAAGACAGCCAGATTCAGTGCGTCATCGGCGGCATGTGCAATGCCGTTTCCTGATGCAATGTACACGGTTGAAATCGTATGCATCCGGTTGTCGCGGGCCGGGTCGGAATAACATCCCAATAACCGAAGGTCAGAAATCTCAAGTGATGTTTCTTCTCGTGCCTCTCGAACCGCAGCAGACTCCAGGGATTCGCCATAGTCGACAAAACCTCCCGGCAGAGCCCAGCCAAACGGCTCGTTCTTTCGTTCGATCAGGATAATGCCGCTGTCCAGTTCAATAATGATATCTACCGTCGGGAATGGATTACGATACTGTTTTACGTGCGAACCGCAGGACGGACAGGTGAGGGTGGTAAAGGACATGGGAATAAACCTCCTTGCATAAAAAAAGGGGGAATATGAATTCCCCCTCTCTGTTCAAGACAATACGGAAGCCAAATGCTATTTCTTCTTCTTGGCACCGGCAGCTTTTTTGGAGGCCTTGAGCGGGTTGACCTTGGCATCGTCAACCTTGATTTCAATTTTAACATGGGAGGCAAAGTTGCAGATTCCGCCGATCCATTTCTTTGCTGGCGCAGGATATGCACTACAAACCTGACCAATAGTGCCGGTCACAACACGATCGCACCCTTCGCAGTTTTCGGCAATAGTCTGGCAGGAACCATCAGGAAATATACACCCCTGTTTTCCCCAAAAGGTACACTCGGTACCTGCAAGTACGGTCTGACACTTCATACTTCTTCCTCCTGAATTTGTTCTTGATGAATTGTCACTGTAGCAATTCTTGCCGGGAAAAGTCAACGGAAAAAATTGTCGATAAATCGGACTCTTTGAGAGTAGATACGAATTACCGGCTGCTTACCGTCAGGAAATTGCGGAGCA
>CAIYZD010000298.1 GCA_903930585.1 uncultured Geobacteraceae bacterium
AGGTAGAGTTTGTTGATAATAAAAACGTTACCGCCATCGGCTACGAGAACGAGTATGCTCAAGTGCTGCTCAACATCCTCTCCAACGCCAGTGAAACCTGCATCGAGCGACATATCACCTCACCACGCATCCATATCCGGATTACGGATGAAAACGGGCGCTCAGTTGTTTACATTCGAGATAATTGCGGAGGTATTGCGGAAGAAGTTATGCCAAAGATTTTTGATCCTTATTTCACTACTCGCGCACCGGATAAAGGCACCGGCATCGGTCTCTATATGTCAATAGTGATTATCGAGCAGAACATGGGGGGAAGCCTGACCGTCAGAAACTGTGAAGACGGGGCTGAGTTTCGGATCGAGGTGTGAAAGCGGGATTATACAAAGAAGTGACAAAAGGCGACCCATCTGAGTCGCCTTTTGAATTTGAAAATAACGCTGCTGCGGCATCACCCTTCTGTCATGACCCGTTCATCATAAATCGCTTCCAAACGGCGCCGATGCCCTAACTCTACGTCAGCAAAATTCATCAACACTTTTTGCAGTTTCGGATCGTCAGTCATTCCTGCAGCTGTTTTATAAAGCTGGTAGGCGTTTTCCTCAGTTTTGAGGGCACTGGCTATGATCTGGCTGTAGTTCATGTCCGGTTGAAAGGATACTTCAGCAAGGTATTTGGCGATGCTTGATTCCGGAAGTGTGCAGAGTTTGTGGCTCTCCGCCTTGTCATTATCAATCTTGACGAAAACATCCTTGTGGGTAGCCTCTTCCTGAGCGAGCTCTTCAAACATCTTTCTTGAAGAGATACTGGTCGAAAGCTCTGCAGCCCGTTTGTAGAGCTTGTAGGCCGTATCTTCGCGCTCAACGGCAAATTTAATGATTTCATCCAGGGTAACAAATTTCTCCATATGCTGTGTGCCTCCAGGGAAATAATAACGTCATCCCTCCGTACCAAAAGTTCCGGGGGGGGTGACGCAAAGAAAATAGGTGCTGCATACTACCGTGTGTCGTGTTCCGCATCAATAGAAATCGAGGCCATAGAAATCGAGGCCATGTTGCCTGGGTCACCCCCGCAGATATTCCAGAACCTGTTCCGGGTGCTGCTCAGCTTTAGCAATTTTAGCCCACTGTTTTTTTACTAATCCATCCGGTCCGACAATAACCGTCGAGCGAATCGTACCGAGCGATTTCTTGCCACACATAACCTTCTCACCAAACGCCTCGTATGCCTGCATCATGCTGAAGTCCGGATCGCTCAGCAGTACAAATGGCAACGTGTAATTAGTTATGAATTTACTGTGCGCGGCAAGGCTATCCTTACTTACTCCAAGAACTACAACACCTTTATCGGTCAGTTCTTTATAGTTGTCACGAAAGCCGCACGCTTCCTTAGTGCAACCGGGTGTATTATCCTTCGGGTAAAAATAGATAACTACTGTTTTTCCGCTGTACTGATCCAGAGTGTGCTGCTTGCCATCACTCCCCTGCAATGAAAATCCCGGGGCTTTTTTTCCTTCAAGGGCCATAACGTTTTCTCCTCTATACAAATAAGACTATTTGCGTCGACTTTATCATTCTCCGGTAAAAGGTCAAGCGGAAAGTCGCTGGAGTGATTGTCACGCTTCAATAAAAACAGGAGCCAGGACTTGGGCCCTGCCAGCAAACAAAGCCCC
>CAIYZD010000299.1 GCA_903930585.1 uncultured Geobacteraceae bacterium
GTATCAAATGGGCTCCGGTGTTTAGCCAAGGATTTGCATATACCTATTTTTGCGTTGGCCCAGCTCAATAGAGACCTCGAAAAACGCGCCGACAAGCGGCCAAACATGGGCGACCTGCGCGAATCTGGAAAAATTGAGCAGGACGCCACGGTCATTTCGTTTCTGTACCGGGAGGCCGTCTATTGCGAGGATTGCAAAGATCCACGCGCCGTCTGCACAAAAAGCCATGAGCACGCAGCCGAACTGCTTATATCCAAAAACCGCGATGGAGAGACAGGTGGGGTCGAGTTGTATTTCGATGGGGCAAAGCAACTGTTTGCCGGCGTGGATCCGGGTGATAAGGCTCACACGGATCGGATGGCAAAAGAAGAGACCGAGAGAAAGGCTAAGGCGGTCGAAAAAGCTAAGGCAGCTGAGGGTGAAAAAGTAAAAACAACTTCATCAAGCGACAAAGTAAAGCCAGCTAAGAAGTCTCGAAATCTGTACGAACTCAAACCGAAACCAGACGCTTTCTCTTCTCTTGATTACTTTATGGAGGGGGCATAACTATGGGACGAAAAAAAATAAACGAACTGGCAATAGCCGATAAAAGGTATCCTATACCTCTTGACGAAGCGAGGCTTGCAATGTTTTCCGGTTGGACAAAGAGCTTGGTGTTTGAGTCTGAGTACTTTGGAACCGCAGAGATCACGGGTGAGAATGGGCTAACTCAAGCGCATGCGGACATTATGGATTTTTGCAGAATGTACTATCGCCAACGGCAAGTTGACGAATCTGGCCGCCACTCTGTCATTATCACTTTTTCCGACTTCGCAAAACTAAAGGGAGTCACCTCTACGCCGGTGGTTTTCAGAAAACTGCTGGAGGACTTTGTAAGAACGCAGATCAAGGTCACGCGCCTCGATGGCAGCACCAAATTTTTCGTTGTCTGCGACTTGGCAGAATATCTGGTAAAACGAAATAGCAATCTCAAGCCAATTCCGCCAAAAAAAGGCAGCCAATTGAGAGAGAATATGGATGAGGTTAAAGAGCACAACCGTATTGCTATGCCGAAAAAGGATGACGGGTATTTCGAAATCAGGTTTTCAAAAGAATACGTCGACTTCATGTCGGGATCTAAGTTTAATGACTATTCAAAACTACTTCCAGACATCGTCAAACTAAAGTCTGATACCCTTAAAAAGGCGGCCAGGTTTTTTTTGACGCACACTGAATACAACATATCGACCGAACATCTCCACAGAGCGATCTTCTTCGAGCAAGACCTACCTGACGATATTAGTGCAGAAGAAGTGGCTAAAATCAAACAAAAAGCTTACTCTGCGAAGTGTTCGCAGAAAAAAGCGCTGCGAGCCGGGGCGACGATCTTAAAGAACCTCACTGGGGTTTGTTATGATGAAGTAAAAGACCGCTGGTATTGTACAAAGCATCCTGACATATTTATATCGGCGCTATCGCTTGATGAAATCAGGAAGAAAGCTCTGAATGGCAAAAAACAAGGGTCATAGTATTGCTGGAAGCCAGGCCGCAAGCGGTCCAACGAAACAAGGCATTATAGGCTAAGACTGAGACGGCAGATATCACCAATGACTGTCGTGTTATTGATTAAAGCAGCCACGAGGACCTATTTGCATGCAATTGGCTTTATGTGTAATTACGGAGGTTGTAAATAATGATACATAAATCTCAGATTTTGCTCCGTTATAGAGTAGCAATTATTTGTGCGACATTTTATTAAATCATGGCATAAACCTCAGATCTGGCTCCGTACAAATGCACCA
>CAIYZD010000300.1 GCA_903930585.1 uncultured Geobacteraceae bacterium
AGCTAGCCAGCCAGCAGACTTTGACCAAGCTACTCGGCTTGATAGAAAGCAATCCCTCGATCGCATTGGCAGCTTCTGCGCGTTATCTGATTGGAGGCGACTCTGAAGTTCTGGCGATTTGGGATGAGTTCGGCAAACCCGGTCGGCACATAGGTACCGAGGTGATTTGCCAATGTCTGGACGAGGACTGCAACCTGGTTGGCGAGCCCTCAGCGGTGCTCTTCCGAAAGCGCGATGCCGCCCGCGGATTCAACCCGCGCTACCGGCAGCTTGTGGATCTGGAACTATGGTTTCACCTGCTGGAGCAGGGTGACTTCGTTTATACTGCGGAGCCTTTGTGTTGCTTCCGCAAGCACCCCCAACAGCAGACTCAGGTCAACGATGCCAGCGGAATCGGGCAGTGGGAGATCTTTCAGTTATTCGGGGATTACCGCAGCAGGGCCTACGACAAAGCGCGGGGTGTTCCCTGGCGCCAGTTTAACCGGCTCTATGAGTTGCGCAAGAGGCGCAAACGAAGCACGAATGTTCCTGAAGAAATGCTCGAGATGGAAAGTGACCTCTCACGCAGGATATCCAGATTCTGGTACGCCGCCTATTGGTCGCGCCGGCGGATTACCCGGCCGTTCAACAACTTGCTCCAGTGGATGGAGCGCCGGCGAAAATGCCACCCCCTGCTGGCGGTGCCTCGGCAAAAGGCTCACTGACAACAACCGTGGCTTCATGGGCGGAGGAATTCTATTGCTTGGGCCGAGGGCTGGACGCAGAATGTCCCACGTGGCCCGTGTGAGCCACGGCTCGGCCTGATCAGAAAAGGGCCGCTTAAGTTTTCGTGTGCATGCTAAGCAACAGAGATTGATTAATTGGGGAGCGGCCGGCCACGCCTTAGTGGTGGCCGACATCGCCTGTCAACGCGCACGCTATCAGTGCATCGGTCTTGTGGATGCTGTTACTGATGGCCATCGTGGCAGGTTTATTCTCGACCTGCCAGCTTCTTAAAATGCCCCTGTCCAGAGATTCTCAACTGAGTTCTGCAACTCCTTACCGGCGTGTAATAGCCATTCATGGAGTTCCGCGATCAGGCACAACCTGGCTCGGCACAATTTTCGACAGCCATTCGGATGTTGCCTTTCGTTTCCAGCCGCTATTTGCATATCGATTTAAAGACCGGATCAAACTTGAATCAAGCGCTGATGACATTCGCACCTTCTTAATGGAATTGTACGCAGTCAACGACGACCCATTTATATTGCACTATGGACGAGGTGTTGAGCCGCATCTCTTGAATTTTCGCAAACAAGAATCCCCGTCAACCCTGGCGTTCAAAGAGGTCCGTTATCATCACCTGATCGGGAGATTTTTGGATGCCGTTGGCGAATTAAAAGTCGTTGGCATCGTAAGGAACCCTTGTGCAGCAATTAACTCATGGTTGCAGGCTCCTAGAGAATTCAAAAAAGAATGGCAGCCCAGTGCAGAATGGCGTTACGCCCCCAGCAAGAATCTAGGACGCATCGAAGAATACAACGGCTTTGAGAAATGGAAACAGGCTACCTGTGCTTTCTTGAAGCTCCAACAGGAATATCCCGAGCGCTTCCACCTGATACAATACGAGCAACTTGTTGTAGACCCGATGAGCGTAATCGAAGATGCGTTTTCTTTTGTGGGGTTGCGGATGGAAAAGCAGGTGATGGAGTTTATTAAAATGAGTCAGAGCCGCCACTCCGATGATGCTTATGCTCTCTTTAAATGTCCGAGCGTTAGAGAGCGCTGGCGTTCTGA
>CAIYZD010000301.1 GCA_903930585.1 uncultured Geobacteraceae bacterium
CATACACCATCAGGCCAATTGTTTCTACAGTTTTTCTATCTTGCCGTAACTGCAATCGTTGAGTACAATGACATCAAAGAAAATAAAAGGAGCCTCACGTATTTCTCCCTCATCCCTTACTCATTCTCCCACCCCGCCCCGCAGCCACGAATACTGGATGCGGCGGGCGATTGCCGAAGCGGGCAAGGCGGCGGCAAAGAATGAGGTGCCGATCGGCTGTGTTATCGTACAAGGGGGGAAAATCATTGCCCGCGGCCATAACCTGCGCGAAACGTCACAGGACCCCGCAGGGCACGCTGAGCTGATCGCCATTAGAAAAGCCGCCCGGAAACGAGGTTCCTGGCGGCTTCTTGAGACTGTTCTGTATGTTACCCTCGAACCCTGCACCATGTGCATGGGTGCTATCATTCTGGCCCGCATTCCGACCATCGTCTTCGGCTGTTACGACCCGAAAGGGGGGGCTGCCGGCTCACTGTTCGACCTCTCCAACGATCCACGCCTCAATCACCGTGTTGAACTTCTGCCACGGGTTCTTGAAACGGAATGTTCCCACATGCTGAGTGACTTCTTTACTGCGCTGCGTGAGCGCAAACGACAGGCTCGCCTTACGTGATCGTTCGAATCCTTTCATACTCCTCTGGGGTATTCACATTCAAAAATGGGGAGCTTATCCCATCAAAATACTTTATTTCTTCGTGTGTTACATTCCTTATATTCATCCTTTCCAGAACATCAATAATCTTACGTTCCCCGTTCCGAATGGAGGCTTCAAAAATTTCTCTGCAGGGTGCCGCGTACACCCCATGCAACGGCTCCTGCCCCCCCTCACTGTAAGGAATCACCGCGTCAAAACCTCCCTCCTGAATGTCGCACAAATGGCGAATTATAGCAGGTTCAAGAAACGGCATATCGCATGGGGTAACAAATGACCGTTCACTGCCACTGTGCGTGAGTGCCGAATGCAAACCGGCAATTGATCCGAAGTCTGGATAAATATCCGGTACTTTGCGGCACGGAAGAAAATCATAGTCATGCGGCGTATTAGTAACGACAATAACTTCATGAAACAAGCTGGCCAGTATCCGGTAGGTTCGGGTGATAATCGGAATACCGTCAACTTCCAGCAGCGCCTTGTTCTTCCCCATACGGCTGGAAGTCCCACCCGCCAAAATGCATCCGGTAACTCCTCCGATTTTGTCAAGTTCCGAATATTCCTCGACTACTTCCGGGTGACTGTAAACCGTAAATGATCCTCCCCGAACGTATCCGATCAAACATATTCCCGCCTGGTCGCACAGTTTGATCGCCATATCGGTAGGCGAGGTGCGCGAGGCGATGACGCCAATCCCCATCAGCGCGGCTTTCGCAACCATCTCGGTTGAAACCCTTCCCGATGTCACCAGGTCGGCGCCTGCCATGTCAATCCCTTTGAAAAGAGCTTCTCCGGCGATCCGGTCGAACGTGTTATGCCTGCCAAGATCCTCCGCATACAGTTCAAGTACACCGTTGCGACCGATGGCAGCGGAATGAATGCCGCCATGCGAGCGATAGTGATCGGCTTTCTGACTCAGCTCGCCCATAAGTGAAAATATACTGCGCGGTGATCGCGGCAGCCGGAATACCGCAGATGATTTGGCAGCGTGAGTAACGGTGGGAAGAGTAAAGGTAATGCCGGTGCCGCAACCGGACGTGAGAACCGGCTTCAGACGTTCCGGCAGCTCACCCTTGATCTTGACATTGGCGGTACCAAACTCTTCGCAGACGCTGAACATTTCAAAATCGTGCAGCGACGAGACAAACCCCTGCAGTCGCAAAAAGCCCGCGACCAGAAAGCGGAGGTCGTGTGGAGATCCGATAAGGGTTGCGATCTCGCGGCCATTAACAATCAGCTGCAGCGGAAACTCCGTGACAACCTTTGCCGCAGTTGACTCAAGACAATCGGAGCGATAGGTGAAGAATGGTTTGTTGTGAATTTCCGGTTTCATAACCCCTGGCTTCGCAGATAAAAAAGGTGAGAACGCTCTGTTCTCACCAAAAAATGTCGGTTACATTTTCGCCTGAATCGATCAACCTGCCAGGCCAAATGTTTCGTGCATGACGCGTACGGCCAGTTCGGTATATTTTTCATCAATGACTACGGATATTTTAATTTCCGATGTCGAAATCATCTGGATGTTGATGCCGTTCTGGGAGAGCGCACTGAACATCTGCGTAGCCACACCGGCATGGCTCCGCATGCCGAGTCCGACAATTGAAATTTTACTGATATTTTCGTCGGAAAGAACCTCTTTGGCCTGAACATCCTTGGCGACTTCGTTCGTGATCAACAGCGCCTGTTTCAGATCGGCTTTCGTAACGGTAAACGTGAAGTCTGTCATACCGCCATCACTGACATTTTGCACGATCATGTCCACCGATATGGCGGCATCGGACAGCGGGGTGAGAATTTTTGCAGCAATGCCGGGCTTGTCGGGTACCCCCTTGACCGCAATTTTGGCCTCATTCTTGTCGTATGCAACCCCTGAAACGAGTATTCCTTCCATATCCTTGTCCTCCCTGGTAACCATCGTACCGGTATTTTCATTAAGACTTGAGCGGACATGCACGTCCACGTTGTATTTTTTGGCAAACTCGACAGAACGGATCTGGAGTACCTTGGCCCCCAGGCTTGCCAGTTCCAGCATCTCGTCATACGATATCTTTTCGATCTTGCGTGCTTCCTTACAGACATTCGGATCGGTGGTATAGACGCCGTCAACATCGGTGTAAATTTCGCAGACATCCGCTTTGAGGGCTGCGGCGATCGCAACTGCCGAGGTATCGGAACCGCCGCGTCCAAGCGTGGTCACGTTCCCGGCGGCATCGACCCCCTGGAAACCGGCCAGCACGATAATGGTACCCTCTTTGAGATCGGCACGGATATTCTTATCGTCAATGCTCTCTATACGAGCTTTGCTGGCGGTCGAGTCGGTAACAATGGGAACCTGCCACCCTTGATACGATTTTGCCTTGTACCCCTGTGACTTGAGATACATGGAGAGGAGCCCGATGGTAACCTGTTCACCAGTCGCTACCAGCACGTCATACTCGCGGCCGTCAGGAATCTCACACATTTCATTTGCAAGCGCGACCAGTTTGTTGGTTTCGCCCGACATGGCGGAAACAACGACAATCACATCGTTTCCGGCATCGTAGGTTTTAATGATGCGCTTGGCAACATTCTTGATACGATCGGGAGTACCGACCGAGGTGCCACCATACTTTTGTACCACTAATGCCATACTGCTCTCCTTGTTGATAAAAATAGTTAAAGAGATGAACCGGTAGATTTCCCTCTATAACAGATAACCTGCTGCCTGGTCAAAGTATTTTTTGCTGTCGCAGCCTCTCTGCAAGCTGTTCGAGAAGAGTATCCGATTTTTTTCCGGTACCGGTTATGGTAATCAGACGGTGATCATCTCCTGCATACTCAAACAGCAATATCAGTGTGTCATCCGGCATCAATTCCGTAAGGCGTTCCGACCATTCAACGACGCAAACTCCGTCACCATAAAAAAACTCTTCAAAACCGAGTTCCCGAATGTCGTCATCTCCGGTCAGACGGTAAAAATCGAAGTGATAGACCGGCACATCGCCAGGATAACAATTCATGATGGCGTATGTCGGGCTTGCCACCAGATGGCTGCTTTGGGGGGCTACAGATGACACTATTCCCCGTACAAGGCACGTCTTCCCGCCGCCAAGATCACCACGCAGAGCCAGAAACGAACCGGGAGTGAGGAGCGATCCGATACCGGCGCCCAGCGCCTCGGTCTCAAACGGCGAGGCGGTTTTGATCTGCAGCCGGGACACTACCGATTCATCGAGCGGATGATATCGATTCGCGATACCATACCAACGAGTTTTCTGCCATCGACAACAGGAAGGGCATGCAACTTTTTACTGCTCATTATTTCGGCTACGCCGCTGACGGAATCGGAGGGGGTAACGGTGACAAAATCCGTTGATGCCAGCTCCGTAGCGGTTTGAGCGGTTATTTTATTCAGCTCCCGCTGCAGAGAACCTTCACCTTCCAGAGGAATAATCCAGTCAAACAGAGAAATTACCGTCGGCATATGCAGCGGGCGGTCCTGTTCAACCAGATCGGATGCAGTAACAATGCCGGTAATATTTCCTGCGTCATCAACAACCGGGAGCGTGCCAAAGCGCATCGAGTCAAAAATGGCCGCCATTTCGCGCACGGTTGTGTTTCCTTTAATTGATACGACGGTACTCGTCATGATATCTGCTACGGTCAGCATGTGAATTCTCCTTTATTTGAGCTCACCGAACATCTTCCTGGTTCGACAACAGGGGTACCGGTACATAATTTGTTATAGGCAAAGGGAAGCTTTTCAATGACATCTGAAGCAGTAATGCCGATTTCCCCTTTCTCCGCCGCGACCATATCGGCGGCAAGGCCGTGAAGGAACACACCCAGACGACAGGCATCCCATGCGTCATACTTCTGGCCCAATAGAGAAACTATGATACCGGTCAGTACGTCACCCATCCCTCCGCTCGCCATGCCGGGATTGCCACTGCCGTTAATAGCAGCGTTCCCTTCAGGAGAAGCAATTATGGTACGCGCCCCCTTCAGAACCAGATAAACACCGTGGGTGCGCGCAAATTCCTGAGCAGATGAAATGCGGATCGCATCCACATCCGGAATCGAAGTCCCCAGTAAACGGGACATTTCTCCCGGATGAGGAGTCAGAATCACCTGCGTCGATTTTTTTCGTTTCAAAACGGTTATATCTTCCGCCACGGCGTTCAGACCATCCGCATCGATAACCATCGGCAACAACACGTGCTCCACCAGATTCTGTACCAAAGCAAATGTTCCCGGACGACGGTCAAGGCCGGGACCGATAGCGACGGCATCTTTGTCCGCCAGCAATTTTTCTATTGCCGGGAAGGCGTTGTTTGTCAGGTGACCGCTGCCGGAATCAGGAAGTGGCACGGTCATCGCTTCAGTTGTTTTCAGTTCGAGAACCGGATGAATGCTTTCTGCCACCGCCAGAGTTACCAGCCCTGAACCGGCTCTCACAGCACTGTTGGCAGAGAGGGACGCCGCGCCGGTTTTACCGGTTGACCCGGCAATAATCAGGCAATGACCGAAATGTCCCTTGTGTGCCTGGCGATCACGATGATGCAAGAGTGGACGAATCGAATCCGCATTACTGAAAACATACCCCGTAACGGCTGCCATCACCTGCGCCGGGATTCCGATATCGGCTACGACCAGTCGTCCGGTATATTCCGCTCCCGGATAAAGAACGTGACCCAGCTTGGCAAAGGCAAATGTGACGGTTACATAAGCCCTGACAGCATCACCCAGCACCCGACCGGTTGTACCATGAATTCCGGACGGGATGTCAACTGACACAACCGGACGTCCTGATGCATTCATCAGCATAATCGCTTCAAGATAGATACCGCCGACGTCACTGCGCAACCCGGTCCCGAGCAGAGCATCCACGATAATATCGGCTTGCAAGAGTTCTTCTCCATGCAATGTGGTCAATTGACCTTCTACGGTACAGAAATCAAGAGCGGAAGCAGGGAGCTTTCCCAGTTCTACCGCTGCATCTCCGGCAATCTGTTCTCGATCGGCCAGAATTATGACTTTGATGCTCCATCCTTTCAGACTCAGCAGGCGGGCAATGACATATCCGTCCCCGCCATTGTTACCTTTGCCGGCCACGACCACACAGTGCCCATGCAACCCGAATTCAGTAAGGATCTCTTCAACGCAGCATAGTCCGGCATTTTCCATCAGCTGAAGGCCGGGAATGCCGTACTCTTCGATAGCCTGTTTATCGATCTCCTGCATGGCATGTGCGGTAACGACTTTCATTTTGACTCCAAAATCACCATTGCAATGGCACTGCCGCCATCGTGAGACAGCGACAGCAGTACACATTTCAGACCGTTGGCATGAAACAGATCAGCGGCTTTACCCGAAAGCATCAGTTCCGGTTTTCCCAAGACATCATTCACAACCTCCATATCATGCCACGAAATACCGCTCCTCAAACCGGTTCCAAGCGCCTTCAAAAAGGCTTCCTTTGCGGCAAATCGTCCGGCAAGGCACGAGGCGGCATCTTTTCGGGCCGCGCATGTGGCACGTTCAGCCACTGTGAAGATCCGTTCGATTACGCCGGTATTGCCGGTGTCCAGAAAACGCTGGAAACGCTCTATCGCAACGATATCGGTACCAATTCCATAGATCATGCGTACTTGAGCAGTTCAACCATGTCGCGCACTGCCCGGTCAAGTCCGACAAGCATCGCGCGGGCAATTATGGAATGACCGATATTATATTCCTCAATCCCCCCCAGGGAGGTGATCGCTTTTATATTCGTGTAATTAAGCCCGTGACCGGCATTAATCCCCAATCCGACCTTGCGGGCCAGCTTGATGGCCGTATCTATCTGTTCGAGTTCGTGTTGCTGTTTTTCCCACGTATCTGCTTCAGCATAGGAACCGGTATGGATTTCAATATAATCCGTATCACTTTTTTTTGCAGCCTTGATCTGCTCCTGATTCGGATCGATAAACAGACTCACCACTATTCCACCATCTTTTAATCGCTTGACCGAATCGGCTATCAGTTTATGATTAACAATTACATCCAGTCCCCCCTCAGTGGTCAGCTCCTGTCGCTTTTCAGGCACCAACGTCACCTGCTCGGGCTTGATAGCGAGTGCTATACGGACCATTTCCTGGGTGGCAGCCATCTCAAGGTTGAGCTTGCTCTTTACGGTGCGTCGCAGAATTTCCAGATCGCGATCCTGAATGTGCCGCCGATCCTCACGCAGATGGATGGTTATCCCTTCGGCTCCGGCCATCTCACCGATTGCGGCGGCAGTCACCGGATCAGGTTCGGCACCGCCCCGCGCCTGTCGGACGGTAGCAATATGATCGACATTAAGGCCAAGTTTAGCCATCATTTTTCTCCATTATGTTTCTTTACCAGATCGCAGATCTCATTGGCCCAGGTCGTGATCTCGTATTTATCCTGCCCTTCAATCATAACCCTGAGCAGCGGTTCCGTGCCGGAGTACCGAATAAGCACCCTCCCCTCGTTCGCAAGTTTACTCTCGACATCCCTGACTTTCGCGGCAACATCCTCGTAAGACATAATATCAACTTTTTCGCGTACACGCGTATTGCACAGTACTTGCGGCAGAGGAATCATGATTTCGGCAAGTTCGGACAGCGTCTTTTCTTCCCGTCTCATGACGGCAAGCAACTGCAGCGCTGACAAAATTCCGTCTCCGGTCGTATTGTAGTCCAGAAAAATCATATGTCCGGACTGTTCTCCTCCCAGATTGTACCCGCCTGCCCGCATCGCCTCGACAACATACCGATCACCCACACCCGTTTTGATAATTTTTCCGCCACATTTACGAAGCGCAATATCAAGCCCCATATTGCTCATCACGGTTGCCACCAGTGTTTTCTTCTTGAGCAGCTTGTGTTTGAGCATGTCGCAGGCACAGATAGCCATGATGTGATCGCCATCAACTTCGTTGCCGAATTCGTCGCATACGATGACACGGTCAGCATCACCGTCAAGAGCAATACCGATATCGGCACGATGCTTTTTGACCGCTTCACTGATAACTGACGGGCAGGTTGAACCACAGGCGGCATTTATGTTCGTACCGTTAGGTGAAACACCATACGGTATTACTTCGGCTCCCAGCTCTTCAAATACCGCCGGCGCAACCTTGTATGCAGCGCCATTGGCACAATCCAGAACGATCTTCATGCCGGAAAGATCCAGGGTTTGCGGAAACGTATTCTTGAGAAAAACTATGTAGCGACCAGCCGCGTCTTCAATGCGGTAGGCCTTGCCGACTTCGGTTGCAGTAGGGCGAAGCTCATCGATTCGTTTCGACTCGATAAGTTTTTCAATTTTAAGCTCCAGTTCGTCCGGCAGCTTGAATCCGTCGGCTGAAAAAAACTTTATACCATTGTCCTGAAAGGCATTATGCGACGCCGAGATGACGACTCCGGCATCAGCCCGCATAGACGAGGTGATATTAGCGATGCCGGGAGTCGGTAGCGGACCGACCTGTAGCACATCGACCCCCATTGAACAGATACCTGCTACCAGGGCATTTTCCAGCATATAGCCGGAAAGGCGTGTGTCCTTGCCGATCACGATGCGATGGCGACGTTTTCTCCCCCCCTTAAAAATATAGGCCGCTGCCCGTCCGAGTTGCATCGCCATTTCGGTAGTCATGGGGTACACATTGGCTACCCCACGGACGCCGTCCGTTCCAAAGAGTTTTTTCATTATTGATCATCTCCTCAAATAAAATCAATGTTCCGGCGTAGCCACTACACGCGGGGCACGCCTTCCTTCAACCGCCTTACGGGAAAGCCGCCGAATCTCGACCGGATCGGCATCATACGTAATCTTTCCTTCATGAACAATTGATATCTTTCCGGTTTCCTCCGATACAACCAGCACCAGGACATCGGTCTGTTCCGATATGCCAAGCGCAGCCCGGTGCCTGGTGCCAAATCTTTTGGCAATATCCGGATTCTGTGAAAGCGGAAGAAAACAGCCGGCAGAAGTAATCTTATCCCTCTGGATAATGACCGCACCGTCGTGAATCGGTGAATAGGGAAGAAATATCGAATTAAGAAGTTCGCTGGTCACTTTGGCATCAATCTCGGTGCCAACCTGGACCAGATGGTCGATCGACATCTGACGAATAACAACAATCAGCGCTCCGATTCTTCGTTCTGCCAGTTCGTGAAGCCCTTTTAACAACTCGTCTACGGTGGTCGTCAGATCAAGATTATCACTTTCACCAGGCTTGTGACGTTTCCAGAAAGAAAAAAGGGCCCGTTTAATATCACTCTGAAAAATGATTGCCAAAATTACCGGTGAGGAAGAAAGCAGCAGATTAAAAAAAGATGCGGTGGCGGTGAGGCCAAGTTGATTTGAACCGAAACCGGCAATATAAAGGAGTGTCAGAACAGCACTGATACGAAAGGCAGCCTCTTTTCTGAGAATCAGCGTACAGCCGTAAACAAGTCCGACAACAAAAATTTTGTCGAAGAGACCCAGCATGGTGACGCTATCGAAAAGTGAAGCCATACTTTTCCTTTGAAACGGGCATTCATTACGATTCAGCCATGCATGACGGCATATGCCATATCGGCGACGTCACGCATTGCGCGGACATCATGTACACGCAGAATAGATGCACCGTGGGACACAGAGAGGGCAACCGCAGCAGCGGTGCCGAAGAGGCGATCATCGGTCTGAGATCGTCCCAACACCGTGCCTATAAAAGACTTGCGCGACGGTCCGCTCAGTATCGGAAAACCGAAACCGGAAAGCTCACCCAGCCGCCGCACAAGTTCCAGATTACTTGCGGCGCCTTTGCCGAAACCGATGCCGGGATCGATCACAATACAGGCATCGGAAACACCCGCATCATGGGCACGTGCAAGTGAATCGCGCAACCCGCCGGATACTTCAGCCATAAAATCGCCATATTCGGTATTCTGTTGCATGCTTTGAGGCGTACCTCTCGTATGCATCAGCACAACGCCGGCTCCGCTCGCAGCAGCCACCGGGGCCATCTCCGGATCAAAAGTGAACCCACTGATATCATTTACAATTTCTGCACCCGCTGCAAGCGCCTTCCCGGCAACGGCACTTTTCCAGGTATCAACCGAAATAGCGCATGAGAGACGGCCTGAAAGACGTTCAATAACCGGAATGATTCGCTCCATCTCTTCATCGGACGACACCGGTTGCGCGCCCGGTCTGGTACTTTCTCCGCCTATGTCGATGATATCGGCGCCTTCCGCTTCCAGTTGCAACGCCTTTTCAAACGCCCGGTCAGGGTCTTGGCAGCGCCCTCCATCGGAAAAAGAGTCCGGCGTGACATTCAGAATACCCATAATCAACGGACGGTCTAGAGACAACGAGCGCCGGGACGTTTTCCATGCTGTTGGTGCCTCGTCAGCGTGCTTCAGAAGTATCTCCAGCTCCCCGGACAGCTCCGGCAAGCCGAATGGTTGCAGTAAAAGCTTTCTGCTGAGTCGTTTGAGTTGCTTGACCGTTCCAATCAGCAGACAATCTGTGCTGTCAATACTGCATGCAACCGTGCCCCGGGCCACAGCGGCATCGCCTCCCAACGACAACATCTCCTGCTTGAGAATGTTTGCCTGGCGGCATTCCAGGTGGGAGAGTTGAATACAGAGCGTCCGCATCTTGGGAACCATTTCAACAATTCCGAAATTGTCGACCGCCATACGCCGCAATTCCTTCGCGGCACGCTCAGGCGTCGCGAATACCAGCAGCCTGGGTGCAAAACCGGCCATACGTCAGGCTTTAATGTCGGTATGTGCCGGTTCAACAGGTTTTAACTCCAACGGGTCGCAACAAAGCGGCTTTCCCGTTGCAATAATTTCATCAACCTGGTCACCGGTCAGATTTTCCATCTCAATCAGGCAGACCGAAAGCGCATGGAGGTTCTGAACATTTTCACGCAGAATATTTATCGCCCGTTCATACGATTCGTCAACGATCCGCTTAATCTCATCGTCAATATGTTCGGCGGTCTTCTCACTGAAGTTTTTGTGCATTGCCATCTCACGACCAAGAAAAATAGATTCGTCTTTCTTGCCGAACGAGAGCGGCCCCATCTTGTCGCTCATACCCCATTCACAAACCATTTTACGCGCCATATCGGTAGCACGCTCGATGTCGTTTCCAGCCCCGGTCGTGAACGTATCGAAAATCAGGGATTCGGCAGCACGCCCGCCCATTAAGACAGCAATGCGCGCCAACAGGGATTCGCGGGAATAGCTGTGCTTGTCCTCTATAGGAAGCTGCATGGTAACACCAAGCGCACGGCCTCGTGGAATGATGGAAACTTTATGAATCGGATCCGTACCCGGAACCATCTTTGCGACCAGGGTATGGCCGGCTTCGTGGTAGGCAGTGCTCTTCTTTTCTTCGTCGGAAATTACCATGCTGCGCCGTTCGGCACCCATCAAAACCTTGTCCTTGGCGCTGTCAAAATCAGACGAGTCGGCAACCGTTTTGTTCAACCGTGCCGCCAGCAGTGCAGCCTCATTAACCAGATTGGCCAGATCGGCTCCGGAAAAACCGGGAGTACCACGGGCAATAACCGCCAGATCAACGGAAGGAGCAAGCGGTACTTTTTTCGAATGAACTTTCAGAATCATTTCACGCCCCTTGACATCGGGACGCGGTACAACAACCTGTCGGTCAAAACGACCGGGACGGAGCAAGGCCGGATCGAGAACGTCGGGACGGTTGGTGGCAGCGATCAGAATAACCCCTTCATTGGATTCAAACCCGTCCATCTCCACCAGCAATTGATTAAGGGTCTGCTCGCGTTCGTCGTGTCCTCCCCCCATGCCGGCGCCACGATGGCGGCCAACCGCATCAATTTCATCGATGAAGATAATACAGGGCGCACTCTTTTTCCCTTGCAAAAAAAGGTCGCGTACCCGGCTGGCGCCGACTCCGACAAACATCTCGACAAAATCCGATCCGGATATCGAAAAGAACGGAACCCCCGCTTCCCCGGCTACCGCACGGGCCAACAATGTTTTGCCGGTTCCGGGAGGTCCAACCAGCAATACCCCCTTGGGAATTTTCCCGCCCAACGCGGTGAACTTCTTCGGCTCTTTCAAAAAAGCGATAATCTCTTCCAGCTCTTCCTTTGCTTCTTCGATACCGGCAACATCCTCAAAGGTGATCTTACCTTGCGACTCGGTCAGCAACTTGGCGCGACTCTTGCCAAACGACATTGCCTTCCCTCCACCCATCTGCATCTGCCGCATGAAAAAAATCCAGACGCCGACCAGCAAAATAAGCGGGAACCAGGAAATAAAAATCGAAAACCAGGAAAACTTTTCCTCTTCCGGTTTGGCATTGATCGTAACCTTCTTCTCCAGGAGCTTTTTGGTCAGATCCGCATCCGAATAGGGCTTATAGGTATGGAATTCCTTCCCATCCTTCCCTTCGAACTTGCCGGAAATGTCGTTGCCCTGAATAACAACCGAGGTAATTTTGCCCGTCTCGACCTGGGTCATGAAGTCGCTGAAATTAAGCTTTTCAGCTGTCGGTCGCGGCTTGTTGAACATATTGAAAAGCAGAATCATCATCAGGCTGATAACCAGCCAGAGGGAGAGATTTTTGTAAAACTGGTTCAAAGTAAACCCCCAAGTAAATGTGTGTTCCGTGGTGTTGAAAATTTTGTAAAGCTAACATACTGGGGAGATGTTGACAAGCTGAATTGCGAATTGCCGCACCACTTATCAAGTCAGGGTTCAAAGATCCACATACACTGCGAAGTACACCTGGTTATCTCCCCCTTGATTGAAACCGTGGCCAAAACCGAGAGCAGGGGTCACCTTCAGCCAGTATCCGAGTGATACATCCATACGCAGCTCTGCCCCAGTGCCAACTTTCACTGCACTGCTGCTGAAATGGGTACTGTCATCCCATATCTCTCCGGCATCGACAAAAAGCGCACCATGCACCTTTTCCGTAAACCAGGGCAAGGTGCCAAAGCCACGCATCGGGTTGAAGAGCGGTGAACGGTATTCAAGCGTCCCGGTGGCAAGATACTTACCGGTCCTGGAACGAGACGGGTAGCCGCGCAGCGGATACGGGTTCAGCTCTGAAGCGACTCCTCCCATCTGGAACGCCTGCTGTGCATAGCGGGAATTGCTGTCAGTCACGGCTCCGGCGAGCCGGAGGTAGATAACCTGATGCTGCTGCGAGGTAAGCGGCAGACGATAAAATTCCTGGTATTCGGCACTGTATTTCGAGAAATCAAGATCGCTGCCAAGCGCCCGGTCAAAGCGACGGTACATGACCGATATCCGGCGTCCCTCCTCGGAACTGGCAGAATACGGGTACTTGAGAACGTTGTCGAATATTATGCCGGTGAACAGGTTGTCCTGTCGCCCCTGAAAGATGGATACACCGTTAAATCTGCGGTTACTGTCAAGAGTGGTGAGCGCTTTTTGATCCTGCAGCTGATACCCGACGCTGATACTGTAACTGGATTCCAAAAAATTAGTTGGAAAGGACGCCGCAAGGGTAGCGCTCTGATGCAATTCATAATAGTTGCCTCTCTGGAGCAGATCCGCATAGAGAAGCGGTTCTGCATGTGCCTTCAGAGAAATGGTCGGATAAAAGTAATCGTTCTGGTAGTTGAGATTGAAATAACCGCGGTTCCTGCCCGAGCTGTAATCGGCGGCGAGCGTATACCTGTTATAACCAAGCACATCCGTACCTCCTGTGAACAACCCGAAAACCGTTTTGTCCGAGCCGTCCGCGGAAATTCTCGGGAGCCAGAAGTGCGGTACAAGCGTACGTAAAGAGCTGTAGGGCGCCGCCACCATCGGCACGCTGCTCTCTCCGGAGGCTCCTTCGCCGGTTTCGGCAATTACCGGCGCCGCATCCGGTGACGCCGCTTCACGCATCTTTGGCAACGTCGGTCCCCGCTCGGCTGCCCATTTTTTACGGTCAAGTGACATCTCCGCAATACTGAAACCGTGCGAATCGTAGCTTGAAAAGAGCAGCGACAGGCCGTCAGGAGAGAGGTCCGGCTGTAGAGCTCCACCGAGCAGATGGCTTATCTGATACCTTTTCGCCTCTTTCAGGTCGTAGGCAAACAGGTTAAAAACTCCGGTTTCATCGGAAACATACACAAGATAGGACCCGTCACGTGACCAGACCGGGTATGCCACGGTACGATTTACGGAAATCAGTTCCCGATCCTCACCGGACGCGACATCATAGAGATGAATCGATGTCCGACCGACATTGTCCTTCAGTGCGTAAGAAATCGTCGAGGCATCCGGCGACCAGCGTGGTGAAGAGACCCGCTGCAGGGAGTAGCCGGTAAGAATCCGCGGGAGTTTTTCCGTCCCGGCACCGCGCAATTTCAACAAAGCCAGGTTCTGCCCTCCCCGTGAGGTAACCACCGTGGCAATAGTTGCGCCGTCGGGAGAGCAGTCAATATCGCCCAGACGTTGTCCGCTGGTCAATCCGTTAACGGATTTGTTCGCAACGTTATACACGAAGAGATCCTGATAAATATTAAAATCGTTCTGTACTGCAGGCTGGGTAAAGTAGAGGCTGCCAGCATCGGGGGACCAGCAGATGCTCCCGTCCGTATAACTGCGACGGAATTCAGCCAGAACGGTGCCACCAGTTTTGTCAGTGACGACAATCGTGGGATGATCGTGAGGATCAACTCTGGAAAAAGCAATACGGCTGCCGTCCGGGGAGAATCTCGGATTGGTCAGTGATTCCCCCCGGCGAGAGACCGTGCGCAGCGGGGTAAACGGAACAACCGAGAGGGTCGCGATCCGCTGCGACTCCTCACGTTTAAGCGCCGCTATCATATCGTCGTAGAGATTGAGGTAACTCTTCCCGCCGAACATTTCCTGCGGCGGCGCGTTGATGAAATAGGGGACTCGCCCTGCGTGAGCAAGGTTCAATTTCGCGAGGGCTTTTGTGCCGTAGGTATCGGCAATATAATGATGCAGTCGGTAGCCGTACAGATACGGGAGTTCACCTGCCGGCCAGGCGGGTACTTCTCCGTTCATCCCGTCGATGGTGGGAAGGTTATTCTCCGCAACCGCCATACGAAAAATCATGTCGTAGAAACTGCTTCTCCCCCTCCCCTTGCCTGAATATTCCGTTTCCGCCCAGGTAGCCATCCCCTCGTGCCACCAGCGCGGCAGAAATATATTCTCGGGAGCGGACACAAAAAAGAGCAGCGTAGAGAGCGGATCTCCTCCCGGAAGCGGTCTGCCGAAAATAGACCGCAGTACGCTCGAATAGCCGCGCGCCGGATCGATGGTGACAATATGGGCATACTCATGAGTTATCAAGCTTTTCAGCCAGTTGTCATACTCACCGAGAGTCGAGGTAAGCCCCGGAGGAGCCACCTGGACAAAGATTATATTATATGGGAGCGATGTAGAAAGGCCGTTGACGATATCACTACTATCCGTGAGCACCAGTTCTGTTTTTTCAGCCGGTTGCCACGTAAATTCCCTGGTCAGCGTACCGTGCGCCTCTTCAGCATATACCGCGGCCTTTCTGGCAACCCCCTCAAGCCCCTGATGGAAGTGAATGGAGAAGTGTGGAGTCTCGATGGTGGAAAAGGCAAACGAGGTGTCGTAGCGTGCCGCGTAGGATACGGATGTGAAGCTGAGCAACAGGATAACGGAAATAATCGTCGATTTCATGAGTTCCCTTCGCGTGACTGAAAAAAATAACGTACACTTGTTTACAGTTTCAGACGGCGCCATCATGCCTGTCTCATTTTGACATATCAACTCATATTTTGTTCACTGACAGCAGCAAAATAAAGTATATTGCTTTGATAAGAGACTTGAAGTATCAGCCTGGCGGCACCATATGACAACATCAATCAAGGAGCAGCGGCAATGACATTGGTTGTAACAATGGCAATCAGTATACTGCTGACAGAGACCGTAATTCCACTGTCAACCATTGCAGCCATGAATGACTACGAAATCGACTTAAAGGAACTGCGCCCTGTCCAAGAGACAGCAAAACCTCGAAACACTCCTCCATTGCCTCGTGCAACGGGAGAAATCGACCTCAAAGAGCTACGGAGTGTCGCGCCTCCCCAACCTGCAAAACCTGCTCAACATGTGCGCCAGAGCCATCCTGCCGGAACGGATTCCCCCAAAACGTTCGCTTCGGAGCACGAAAGTATCCATGAGGTTCAACGGGGAGAATTCCTTTATCAGATTTTGATAAAGATATACGGGCAGTCGGATCAGGCAGCCGAACGCCTGATTCCCGAGGTCATGCGCCTGAACGGCATCACATCGCCAAAAGGACTTAACGTTGGACAACGTCTGCGCATTCCGCTTCAAAGAACCGGCAAGAAAGACGCAACCATACCCGCACCCGCAGTTGCTTCGAAAACCAACCGGACGACTCCGACACCGATACAGGCAATTGCTCCCGTTTCACCCGCGAAAGGGGCCGTACATCCGCCTGAGACTACCGCAATCAGCATCACCACGGCGCCACCCTGTACAGTTGCACGCGAAACGGTAGAAAAACTGGGACTGATGACACCCTCACCCGCATCCATTCAAGAGACCGAAAACGTAAGCGCGGTTTATGCCGGTCGCACCGTCACTATCATCTGTGGACTCTCCGGCGCTGAAC
>CAIYZD010000302.1 GCA_903930585.1 uncultured Geobacteraceae bacterium
AGCTATCTATCAACCTGTATGAAACAAGGCGTCACTGCGTCCGAAGGTTTGCGTCTGCTGTTCCAGGGGAAATTCCCGGATTTTATGAATGTGAAAGAACAAGGTGATGAATAGATACTATTTTTCAAGAAATACGTTAGCAATGTTATTTAACTTTATGCGGATTCGTATCAATGGTCGGGGCATGGAGTTATTACGGCAGGGGGAACATCATGTTCCGTGAACGGCAGATATCTGAAACCACCTTTAAGAGAATTCTCTATGATGCTGGTGCTGGCAGTGCTTTTCTCTTTGACGTCTTTCATGGCTGAACCCAAGTGACTAATACCGATGATCCGGGTTTGTTCGGTTATTGGTGATCGATACCAGCTTTTCGGCGTTATAGTTGCTGAGGCCGCTGTCGGTGGCGGACGCCACACAATACCCTTTGCTCCGGAGCCGATCCTGTATGACATGGGAACATCGTTCAGATTCGAGAGAAACGGGTTGCGGGGAGAGGTGAGAAAGGTCGTGTCACTACCGTTAGTCGTCCCGGCGCTGTTTACCCCGGTCGCCCAGAAATAATACATGGTATTGCAGGTCAAACTGCTGATCGCCGCCGAAATGGCCGAACCGTCGCTGACGAACCAAGCAGGCTCTGTGCGGCGGTGGCACTGCTTCTGCAAGCGATTGTTAATGAAGCACACGATCTTTTTATTACAGGAACCCAAGCAACCGGACTGTTCCCAAAACCAACACGATTTTGATGACGGAGAGTGGCAGAAGGATATATCGGCCTTGAAAGAAGTATGCGCAGAATTTGCCATCACTGTTGCCGTCGAACGTTCACGTTCCGGCAATGGGGGACATGCGTGGTTCTTCTTCGAAAAGCCGGTTGCCGCGTCCCTGGCAAGAAATTTCGGAACTTCTTTACTCACGTATACCATGGGCAAACGGCACGAGATCACTTTTAAATCGTATGACAGATTCTTCCCCAATCAAGACACGATGCCAAAGGGCGGTCTTAGAAATCTGATCGCGCTACCATTACAGAAACAGGCAAGAAAGAACAAAAACAGCGAATTTCTCGACGGGGACATGGAACCGTATGCTGATCAGTGGGCGTTCCTGGATGCGATCCGGAGGTTATCCCAAATAGAGTCCGAGGACAAAACGGCACGCGGCAGCTTCCTATTGCTGGATGCAGAGGGGAGACATTTGCTTACCGGTGCGGCACCCAGTCTACCTCCGTTTTACAACCAGGCCATCCACGGCATCGAAATCGGCATGGGAGTTGGCTCCTGCGGCACGGCGGCTTATCTCGGACAGCGCGTGATCGTCAAAGACATCCATACGCACGACTACTTGTCGGCGGGCTGCCTATTCATTTCACTGCCTCTCTTGGAGTGACAATGCTCTGTGAAAAGGACGCCACTATCGATATGCTACTAAACCAGGCCGATCAGGCACTTTACCGGGCCAAGAGCGAAGGGCGCAACCGGGTCTGCATGTTTATTGGAGGCGGGAACTCTTACCGCGACAGCACCGGATAAAGCTCCGGGAAAAACCAGCCGGCGGCATGAATCGGAAGACCAATTCGTACCTCACCCTTGGGGGTGTCGGATACCAGCAGCCCCTCGGCCACCAACTGGGCCAGCAGGTTTCTGCCGGTCCGTTCTTTCAGGCCGGATGCTTCAATGACCGCCCCCCGGGGCGCTTCGCCCCGCAGCAGGACCTCCTGTAACATTCTGCCAGCTTCCGGGCGAATACTATCCATGTCGGACGGATTGGGGATCATGGCGGTGCCACGCAACTGCACATAGTTTCTGACCCGCTCCACCAAGCCGTCCAGTTGTAACAGAGTGTTCATGTACTTCACCTGATCGAGGCAGACCTCTAGGAAGAACCGGCAAAATTTTACCAGTCCCTCATTTGACAAGTTGCCCCTGCCATCCAGATCGTTTCTTCGCGGTGCATCGGCCCAGGTCAGTGCCACCTTATAATCGGCATTTCTCCGGGCAAGGCCACGGCTGACCGACCAGAGGCCGAAGCCATGAACAGGAATCCGGTGCAGATAGGCTTCGGTGAACAGGCGGGCAACTCTGCCGTTGCCGTCCAGAAACGGGTGTATCCACATCAGTCGGTGATGGGCTGCTGCCGCCGCCACCAGCTTGGCGGCGCCATGATGCTTTTCGGGAGCGTACGATTCACCGAACCGTATCATAAAAGCGGCCAGACTGTCATATCCCGGCGGTTGATGCAGTCCGACCTTGACCGGTTGTGTGCGCAACTCACCCGGTATCACCCGGCTTTCCCGGCCAGTATCAGGATTTGTCATGACCTGGAATTCTTCAGGCAGCAGCTTGAAAAACTCCCGATGCAGCGAACAGAGAAACTCCTTCCCGGCGATGTTGGGCGGCGCTCCCCGCTGCAGTAATACTTCCATCCGCCGCTGTACCGAGATATGGGCTACGCTTTCCAGTTGAAGGTTACGCTTGGCTGGTTCGGCGTCGTACTGCTGTTGCATAGCTCTGACAATATCGTAGGGGTGGGTGTTGTGCCCTTCGATGAGATTGGAGTAGTAGCTGTTGATGATGCGCAGTAATTCGCGCAGGGTTCGCAGGGTAACCGGATGCTGCCTGGTACCGAGCGATGCCGAGCGCTGAACTACCTCCAAGGCCAGATTTTGAAGATCATCGGCCTGTTCCGGAAACAGTGGGGTCATCAGACTGATTGAGTCAGGCATGGCGTATTCCTTGTTGCCGATTTATATGCCGGTTACTACTGTGCGTAACAGTATAACTGCATTGAATAAATTGCAAGTAAACTCGCCGGTATCCGAATATATTTGCCGATTATGCTGCCGATGAATCAAGCAAGGACCGGTAGTGTAAGGGTTGCC
>CAIYZD010000303.1 GCA_903930585.1 uncultured Geobacteraceae bacterium
CGTCAAACGTATCCTTACGGACAAAGGCTTTCTGAACCGTGAACGGTATGGAGAATTGCAGCAGCTTGCCCAAAAACTGATCGGCAAGGCCAAGCTGATCATCATGGGAAGTGACATCGAATTGTCTGGAGAAGATGCCCAAACCAAGATTGTCAGGGGATTCCATGAACTGATCCAGAGAACCTACCCCAACCTGCGGATGCTTCGCGGGATCAATTATAGCGAAAATGATATCCAGCGGTGTCTACGCCAGTCGGAAGATAGCCTGTTCGGCAATGACACGACCGTTATGTCTGAATCAGAGCAGGAGATGCTGGCCTTCATTCTCGGCAACAATCGTAGCGGTGTCAGGACGACCCTCAAGAGTCTGGTGGAAAAGTTTGAACGCAAGCCCTATGGCTGGTATTTTGCCGCCATTCTCTGCACCTTGGCGAAACTGTGCGCCCGTGGCAAAATCGAAGTACGCTCCGACAGCAACCCGCTGGAAGATGCCGATCTGGAAAGAGCGCTGCGCAATACCCACGGTCATGGGAATGTCATCCTCGAGCCGCAGATAGATTTTACCGCCTCACAGGTTCGGCAGTTGAAGGAGTTTTTCGAGGATTTCTTTGACACCCCGCCCACAAGCAATGAGGCCAAGGCGCTTGGCAAAGAGACCGCACAAAAGTTGCTGGATCTCCTTCATACGCTAACCCCGCTGGTTGCCCAGAAGGCTCAGTATCCGTTTCTCACGGTTCTTGATGAACCGATCAAAACCGTTCAGGAGATAACCGGCAAACCGTACACCTATTATCTTACCGAGTTCAGCCGTCAGGCGGATTCCTTCCTTGATCTCAAGGAGAAAACTCTCGATCCGGTACGGCGGTTCATGAGCGGGCCACAAAAGGGTCTTTATGACGAGGCCAAGGCATTCATCCAGGCGCAGGAGCCAAACTTTCCTTATGTCGAGGGGGATGAAGCAGCGCAGATACAGAGCATTCTCGAAGATCCCGGCTGCTATAAAAACAACCGGATGCAGCAGGCGAAATCTCTGGTTGATTCACTGAAAGCCCGGATTGATGCACAGCTTGATTCAGAGAAGAATATCGCCCTGCATTCCATCACCACGCTCAGAGAGCGCCTGGCGGCAATGCCTGAATTCTCCAGTCTGAAGGCGGAACAGCAAGGACAGCTAACGCTACCGCTTGACAGATTCCTACAGGGACTTGCTCGGCAGACAATCATTGCCGTAATCCGTGACACCCGGAGACGATGCGAGGAAGATGAGTATCAGCGGATTCTGGGGCAGTTAAATTCCCTGTCGCAACAAGACAGCCCGGCAGACGGGGTACTGCCACAAGCGGACAACAACCAACCGGTGTTGCCGAACCAGTGGTTGAATACGTTACCAGCCGCTCAATTCAGGTTTCGTTCGAAAAAGCCTGGCTGGCCGATGAGACCGATGTCGATCGTTATCTCGCTTCGGTTCGTGAAGCAATGCTCAATACTATCCGTGACGGGAAAAGGATTCAA
>CAIYZD010000304.1 GCA_903930585.1 uncultured Geobacteraceae bacterium
ACATGGAAAGATCAGGGTTTTTTTACTGCACTTGAATTCCTTCAAAAAAGTGATATTAAAATTAATTCCAGTTGCTGTGATATGTTGGCTCTGAAGCGCTATCTTGTCGAAAAGCGTGGTTTTCTGGTGAGCTTACTGGAAAATCAAAACCTTCTGGAACATGAAGAATTTACAGATCTACTCTGGGCCGTTTTCCATCTGGTGGAGGAACTTGAAGCGCGGGAAACGTTTGTGGGCATGCCGCAGAGTGATATTGACCACATCAACGGCGACATCAAGCGGGTCTTTGGGCATCTTTCCTGCGAATGGGTTCTCTACATGAAGCATTTAAAACAGGATTATCCGTATCTTTTTTCGCTGGCTGTCCGGCTTAACCCGATGATTGATTCACCGGATCCTGTGGTGTATTAGACGCAGTTCTAATTATTTTTGCAATTTTGTAAATTGGAGGAAAATATGGGCAGATCAATCCAGGAATTATTGATATTTAATTCTTTTTTGCAGAATACCAGCGACTCTATAGTAATTAAAGAATATTTTGCCAATGAGCGAGGAGAATTCATCGGCGGAAAAATAGTTTGTGCCAGCGACACCAAAGCTCGTCATTATGGCCTGGATATGGATAACATTCGAGGCCACACTGATTTCGATCTATTACCACGAAATCAAGCCGAAAAGGCTTTTCAAGATGACGTATGGGTTATGAAAAATCGTAAGCCAATCAAAGATATCCGTGAAACAATAACCCACAAAAACGGCGAAATAGTAAATATTTCTGTAACCAAGTTTCCTTGGTTTTTGCCGGGTGGCGGAATTGTGGGTGTAATGTGCATCGCCCGCGACATCACCATTAGAGAAAGGGCAAAACAAAAAACTCACGATTTAGTGGAGTTTTTGAAGCAGGAAATATTGACTCCCTTGATCCCGATGTATCAGAATGATCTAAAAAATTCGAAATCAGGCAAAGCGGTAAAATCGATTATTTTGCGCCTGAGAAGAAAACTCAAAGAAGTTCTATAGCTGATAATGAAGTGTTTCATTTCCAAGCGCAACTCCGGAACACCTCTGTTCAACCATACGCTTGACGCAGATCAGAATGTCGTCAATTGCCGCTTCAACCGTTTTTCCTCTGGGATGTATACTGCAGATCGCCGTTGTCAATGAATGATCCATCTCTGGACTCCACCGAACATTTCCAGCCACATCTTTACCATACGTCAGGTACGCAGAAAGCTGGTTCAATCCGGTCCCCGGCCTTTCTCCAATAAAATGAATCAGTACCGTCGGTGCAAGTATCTGCGCCACATGATAGCCTGCCCGGACACGTCCGTTTTTTATGACAATATCAATGTCAGCAGTATGGAAGCCTCCTTCCTGGAGCGACCGTCTCAAATGCGGCAAAATGCTGCGCAGGCTTTCATTCGCCGCATCGGCATTGAGGCCGTCTGATATGACAATCTGAACCAGCGGAGTTGCCGTCCGTTCGGTGGAGAGTCGCATAAGTGCGGTGCTACTCATCACATTGAGCAGCTCTCCTGAAGCCGGGTGGGCAAGATAATCCTCCCGGTCAGCCGAGTTCGTAACTACATTGATATAATGAGGACAACAGTCACGAATGACAGCTGTATCTAGCGTGGCATATAGGGCGCGTTGCGCGTGTCGGTACAATGATTCAAGCCGGGTGGAGACAGATAGTGGCTCAGAGTAATCTGGGCCGGATCCATACCCGAGATCACACCCTTTTTCCTGTAGAGTGGTAATCTTTTTGAGACCTTCTGCCGTGAGTTCGTCAACGTACCTGGTATCGCCACCCTCTTTCATATAGCGGGCGTAGAGCGCGGCTGTTCTTTCTGCCGTACCGGTTGCTCTCCCTTCGGCGTCAAGGGCACCAATGGCGGTAAGCCGGTCCTGCATGGCGCTTGATATGTTTTTATTCACCACAGCCCTGAGACGTGGATGATTCCGGTACGATGTCGTCAGATAGCCGAGCATGGGATCGGCATTCCCGGCAACAGCCATCAGATATGAGGGAGCAGCCACGCTTACGATGCGCCTGGCGAGGATCTGCAGCTCAGACGGGGCAATACCCATATGGAATGTCGAACAGACATCAAGCCCCATGGTAATGCCGTGCAGCTTTGCCATGACCGTATCTTCCAGGCAGGCTCGCATAAGCTGCCGGCCGGTCCGGAATACTTCCGGGCCGATAAAGCCGGCAACGTCGTTAACTATCATCCATTTCCCGTGGCACTGCTGCCGTACATATCGGGCAAGGCCGTAACAGCGTGACTCAAGCGTCACCATATCAATACCTTCCGCCGACCTGTTGGTAACCTCTGAACCCTGTCCCGTTTCAAAATAGAGACCGTTAAACCCCTTTGATAACTCCACCAAACCTTCGACATCGAGACCCAGCATGCCGACCAGAGCTTTCGAGGTACCGGCAAGACTCTGAAAACCGACATCAACCTTTGTCAGGGCATGGGCAGCGCTCTGTTTTACCATGTCGGAAAGTACACAATAACGGGTCGGAAGGTGCAATCGTTCGACAATGCTCT
>CAIYZD010000305.1 GCA_903930585.1 uncultured Geobacteraceae bacterium
AGCCATTGAAGATAATGCCCATAGTGCCAACATCAAAGTAATTGGAGTAGGCGGAGCAGGCAACAATGCCGTTGAAGCCATGATTACCAGTAAGATGCACAATGTTGATTTTATCATCGCCAATACCGATTCAAAATCGATCCGGGCGTCACAGGCCCAAACAAAAATTCAACTCGGAATGAAGCTAACCAAAGGGCTTGGTTCTGGTACAAGGCCTGAAATCGGCAAAGAAGCGGCTTTGGAGTCACGATCACAGATAATGGAGGTACTCAAAGGTGCCGATCTCCTCTTCATCGCCGCCGGAATGGGCGGTGGTACTGGAACCGGTGCTGCTCCGGTAATCGCGGAAGTGGCACGGGAAGCAGGAATTCTGACCGTCGGTATTGTCACTAAACCCTTTATCTATGAGGGTAAAGTTAAAACAGAAATTGCGACAAAGGGGATAAATGAACTCAAAAAACACGTGGATTCTCTGATTATCATAGCCAATGATCGCCTGATCAGCCAGGCAAGCAAAGGAATGTCGCTTTTCGATGCCTTTAAACCGGCTGATGACGTACTCCGCCAAGCAGTACAGGGGATCTCTGAACTTATTATGGCAACGGGCTACATGAATCTGGACTTTGCAGACGTGAGGACGGTCATGAGTGTTCGTGGCATGGCAATGATGGGACTTGGAACCGGCACGGGGGAGGATAAGGCTTCCATCGCTATACACATGGCAATATCAAGTCCGATGCTTGAGGACAACGATATCTCCGGTGCCAAAGGTGTGCTGGTAAACATTACCGGATCATCCTCTATGAGCATAGATGATTACACTACTGTGAATCGCATCGTGTCAGAGCATGTGCATGAGAATGCGACTATAAAAGTCGGTGTAGTTCAGGATGAAAGTTTAGGTGATGAGATCAAAGTAACCGTTATTGCAACTGGCTTTGGAGGCAGTTTTGACAATGATAGCGGCAGTAAACTGAACAAAACCATGGGGCCACTGAACGAAAAACATCCTCGTGGGAAAAACACATTAGACATCCCGACATTCCAGCGTGACCGGGGGGTGGACACTAAAAACAGTCGTCTTAAGTTAACGGATTCCCCTGATATTAACGAGGAAGATGTATTTCACATTCCGACCTTTATGAGAAGACAGGTTGATTGATTGATTGGGTGCTGCAGATCACTGCTCCCCAAACCGCAAACGGCTCTCACAGGAGGCAACAAATGGCTGAAATTTAGTATGCTGATATGGCATTTAAAGTTTGCACGCGACATATATTGACGTGCCATCCTGCTATTATGAGTCATACTTATTTCACGCAACCGGAGGTACACCATGACACTTCCCGCATTTCTCGCTCGTACTCGCAACAAAACCCCGCAGTCGGCACGCTTTGACTCAGCAGCAGATGAGTATCGGCCCCTGATCGGTTCATGGCTTATCAGGCTGGCACTGATGCTCAAGTGGCACGAACCAAAGCAGGATGGTCGTTGGCCGGATATTTTCAGTGAAGATGACTTCCTGGCAATTACCGGCATTGAAGAAGTTGATACTTCAAAGAAATCTCAACGTCGCCCGACTCCACTTATGTGTAAAAAAATACTGACAGAGCAGCTGAAAGTCCTTGAAAGCATAGAGCTGGAACCGGATATGCCGCTTTTCACCAATATCGCGTATTTTGCTGAACTTTTGAAACTAAGCGAAGCAAGTCAGGCATATATGCTCTTTGCTGCCCTTCTTGATCTTTTCCCCAATTATCGTGATGCGATTGGCAGTCGCTGTGAGAAAACATCAAACCAGCATTTACAGAGAATAGTGTCCGGATTGACAGGTATTCCTGAAAAGGAGTTCAAGGAAGTTACCGTTCCTGACGGAGCACTCACCGCTGCCGGGCTCCTCAGAATAGACCATCGTATAGTTGATCTTGAGTCAAAAATTGATTTAATCAAAGGCTTGAGCGGAGTGCTGCTGTCACCTCATGCCACCGTTGATGAGCTTATGTCCCGCTTTCTGAGAAAAACGTCAGCACCAACGCTCACTCTTGAGAATTTCCCCCATCTCACAGCTGACACCTCAGCCCTGCGCGAATATTTGCGTAATGCAGTAGATAATCAGACGACCGGCGTCAACATCTTGTTTTCCGGTAAACCTGGTGTTGGTAAAACCCAGTACGGTCAGGCGTTGGCAGCAGAACTGGGAGTAGATCTCTATGAAATCGCCTATTCTGATGCTGATGGCGATCCAATCAAAGGGGAAAGCCGGCTTCGTGCCTACAGCTTTTGTCAACGGTTGCTTGGCGACACCGAAAATGCCGTTCTGATGTTTGATGAAGTTGAAGATATTTTTCCCCACGACTTTGGCTTCTTGAAGTTTCTTTTTGGAGGTGACGACTCAGGAAGCGGTAAGCAGGTTGGCGGCAAAGCATGGATTAACCGAACCATGGAATTGAACCCGGTGCCGGCCATCTGGATCAGCAACCATACTTCGCAGATCGACCATGCGTACCGGCGCCGTTTTGATTATTCCATTAATTTTCCGATCCCGCCCAAAAAAGTGCGTGTTACGATTGCCGAGCATCACCTGAACCTGTTTGATCCGCCACGCGACTGGCTGGAGCGGATTGCCTCCAACGAAGAGATATCTCCCGCCCAACTTGAGCGGGCCGCCAAGGTTGCCTCTGTAGCTGCCGGTAAAGACACAGGTCGTGCCCGGGAACTGGTAGATCAAACATTACAGCGCAGCATAGTACTGCTTGAACAGCGGCAGACACCGGCACGCAACCGGGTCTGGACCGGATACAACCTTGACTGGCTCAATATCAATTCCGACATTAACCTGCTGATAGACGGGCTGAAAAAACGTCCCCACGGCACCTTCTGCTTTTATGGAGCAGCAGGAACTGGGAAGAGTGAACTTGCCCGACATATGGCAGATGAAATCGGCATGCCGCTCATAATGCGTCGGGCCTCTGACCTACTGGACAAGTACGTTGGAGAAAGTGAGAAAAATATCTCCGCAATGTTCGACGAAGCAAGGCAGCAGAATGCTCTCCTGATACTTGATGAAGCTGACTCATTTCTTGCTGACCGCCGTGGAGCAAATCAAAGTTGGGAAGTAACACAGGTGAACGAGCTTCTCACCCAGATGGAAGCCTTCGATGGCATCTTCGTATGCACTACAAACCTGATGGACAAGCTTGACCAGGCAAGCCTTCGGAGATTTTCTTTCAAGATCCGCTTTGACGTTCTTAAGCCGGAACAGCGCTGGGGGCTTTTCTGTCAGGAGCTGGTGCGTCTTGGTGGCGACCTTGAAACTGCCGGAGAGTGGGAAGCGCAGGTAAAGCGACTCGAAAAGCTTACTCCTGGAGACTTCTCCGTTGCTAACCGGCAATTCGAACTCTGGGGTACGACACCTTCAGCTGGTGAACTTTACGAGCAGTTGCGTCGGGAGTGTGAAGCAAAGGGCGGATCAATGGGTAAAATAGGCTTTGGTGGGTAGAATAAAGTACTCACGTTCATGAAAATGAACCTGAGTACGTACATCAGTCAATGATAACCAGTCATCAGTGGGGC
>CAIYZD010000306.1 GCA_903930585.1 uncultured Geobacteraceae bacterium
ATAAGGCGCGGGATGAAAATAGCGCCACCATCGCTGCTAAAATAGTGCTGGTTCAGGAAACTGATAAGGACAAGCAGAGCGGCCTGCTGATGTATGTGCCTGTTTACCGCCAGGGAATGCTCTTAGACACCGTGGCACAGCGACGAACTGCTTGTATCGGTTTTGCTTACAGTCCCATCAGGATGAATGACTTCGTGGTCGGGACTCTTGAAAAATTACCGGATGATATCGCTTTTACTATTAACTTAGGCAGCGGTCAGACAGCAGATACTTTGATGTTTAGTTCTGTTCAGGCGGATAAACATAGTGTGCCAGAACAGTACAAAGCGGCGCTCAGTACTTCAGCAACAGTCCAATCGTATGGCTGTTCCTGGAAATTCAGCTTTACTACACTTCCCGTTTTTGACAAGGAATTAGGCCGGGATAAATCACGCCTGGCACTGATTGCCAGCCTTATCTTCAGCGTTCTGATATCAAGCTTAATATTACTGATAGTTAAAAACAGAAGCCATGCGGTTACTTCTGCGAAAGAAAAACTGAGACAAAGCAATTCCTATCTTGACAGTCTTATCAGCTACGCCAATGCGCCCATAATCGTCTGGGATACCAACTTCAGGATTACCCTCATCAACAAGGTTTTCGAGGGTCTTCTTGGCCGCACGACCGACACGGTTCTTGGCAGTGACATCACCCTGCTTTTCCCCCACGAACAGATTGATTATGCTATGGAGCGGATTAAAAGCGTCCTTGCCGGTGTGCACTGGGATGCTGTTGAAATACCGATCCTGCATTGCAATGGCACGGTCAGCATCATTTTATGGAATTCTGCCACGATTTTTTCGGAGGACGGTACGACTCCGGTCGCTGCAATAGCCCAGGGGTACGACATAACCAAGCGCACACAGGCTGAGAATACACTGCGCGATAAAGAACAATATATTTCATCGCTTGTTCAGGCACTCCCCGATAGTGTTTTCGTACTGGATTCAGCCGGAGTTTACATTGATTGTTCTGGAGGAAGCCCTGAAGATTTTGCGATGCCTAAAGAAATGTTACTCGGTAAAAATATATTTGAGGTTTTGCCACGAGACCTGGCTGTGCAGATCAAAAAGGGTATCACTGCGGTTTTGCAGAAGCAGGAAGTAGATATCATCGAATTTGAACTGCCCCTTTTAAATGGCACAGTTTTTTTTGAGTGTAAAATAGTTGCTTTTGACGAAACAAAAGTGCTTGCCATCTCTCACAACATCACTGAACGCAAACTTGCTGAAAAGTCACTCCGCGAGGCAAAAGATTTTACACGCTCGACACTTGACGGATTGAGCGCCCATATCTGCGTGGTAAATGCACAAGGAGAGATCATCGCAACTAATCTGGCGTGGGATTCCTTTGGCGCTGCAAATGGCGCTGCTGAGGGGACATGCGGTGAGGGCTCCAGTTACCTGGAGGCGTGCCAAGCCACTTCGAAAGAAGAACAAGAAGAAATTGAGGCATTCCGCACCGCTATTAGTGCCGTCCTTGATGGGACGTTACCGGAAGTCATCAAAGAATAACCCTGTCCTTCACCTGACAGGGAGCGCTGGTTTAACTGCAGGGTCAATCCGTTTAACCTTAATGGCTCAGCATATGCCGTCATTTCACATGAGGATATTACAGAGCGGAAACTGGCCGATAATGAACTGTTGATGTTTATTGAAGAGCAGAGAATTATCCTCGAAAATGCCGGGGTGGGTATTTCGTATGTTAAAAACCGGGAAATTAAATGGGTAAATTCGAGCTTCTGCACAATGTTTAGATACAGTGCCGATGAACTTTCCGGCACCAGCACCAGACAGATATATCCATCACAGGACGACTATGAGCAGTTTGGCAATGAGGTCTATTCAGCTCTGGCGGCAACTGGTGAGACAGTCAGAAAAGACCAAATGATGCTACGCAGTGATGGACGTGTTTTTACCGCACAAATATCCGGCACAGCGATTAATCCGGACAGCCCGGATTCCGGCAGTATCTGGATTTTTAACGATGTGACTATTCAGAAAGAGTTAGAGGAACAACTGCTGCAAAGTCACAATCGGATCAGCCAATTACTGGAGACCACCGATC
>CAIYZD010000307.1 GCA_903930585.1 uncultured Geobacteraceae bacterium
ATCTCCAACCAGTACGACAAGATGCAGCGCCCGGCCGTTGTTGATGCAAACAGCCAGTTCAACACAAGCAACAATTCGCACCATGCGGTAAAAGGGAAAAAGTATTCCGGCCGGTCCAGAGTGTCTAAAGGCGGCACGATTAATGATGCTGCCTTTACCGCTCGTTCCTCCGCAACAATGCCTGGCAAACGCAACACCATTTATGATGCCGGCAAGTTTGTGGCCGATTACGCGACGCTGGCTAATGCTGACGGTGAAACGGGCGTTTCCGGCACTCTCAGTGGCCGCAATGGTGGAACTGCAGTTGGCGATGACTCGACCCTTCACTGCGGCGACTGCCATACCGTTGGTCAATACCGCGCCGCTGATGTCGGCAGCCGCTACAACAAAGCTGTTATCGGCGCTCACGGTTCCAACAATGAGTATCTGCTGCGCAACAACGCGGGTACCGATGCACGCCACATAGGCGCGACAGCCGCAAATCAGGATGGCACCAAGCCGTACCTGGTCTGCTACAACTGCCACACCCTGGCCGCCTACGGCGGATTCTCAGGCGGTGCCCACATCGGCGAAAGCTCCAATAACTGCAACTCGTATCAGAATACCTTCGGCAACTACACCGCTACCGGCACGGCTCGCCTGAACAGCAGGTCCACTACCGGCGCGCTCGCACGGTCCGGTATCGGCTACGGCAATATCTTCGGCATCCAGTGTGCGGCTTGCCATAACAGTGGTCTCGACAACGGCTACGGCGGTATCCACGGCTCCAAGGTACAGACCTACACCGACGGTATGGGTAACACCTCCAAGCACTTCCGCTTCTTGCCGGGCGTCAACAACGTCATGTTTGTTCCGGGTACCAAAGGTGGTTTCACCGGCGGAACACAGGCGGTATACAAAGCGTATTCCGGTAACAGGAATGGTACTGGAAACGGCAAAACTACCGGCCAGACATACACTTCACTGCCGGTCAGGAACACTCCGTATGTTACCGGTCAAAAAGCCGGTTCCTATTCGTATACTACCGGCGGTGTCAGCAATGACCTGAACTGGGAGCAGTGGAAAAATCAGTCGATCGCCGGCCAGACCGATCCGGTTGCCGGTGCAATGGGTTGCTATACCCTGACCGCTAATCCTGCTACTCCTGCAGTTAACTATCTGCAGACAGCCGGGTACCCTGCTGATGATATCCGTTATGTCGTTACCGCCGGCGCCACTGATGTTGACGGCACATTGACATACGGTAACTGGGGCGGCTGTACTGATCATAAAACCGCTCAGGGCAGATCCGCTGACTCACCGACCAGAAATGTTCTGCGTCCGGTAACCTACTAATCAGGTAACTTTGTGGAGAGAGGTAAATCTCTCTCCACAAATGCAGTCAGTTTTGGCCGGCGCCTGGCGCCGGCCTTTTTTTAACGTAAAAAAATACTGCACCAACCATTTCCAATGTATTATGATAATCGCATCACCAATTGGAGTGAACATGAAATATATGCGCCATGTTACAACTGTATTCCTTATACTTTCTATTACCGCACTCAGCGGGTGTAACTCAAAACAAGAGAAAACCGGGCAAAATACAAACGCAGCAAATCCTCTGCAAAAAGGGGACACCGGTAAAGCAGGTCCCCTCGATGAAACCGAGGCGGCTGCGCTTAAGGACCGTGTGCTGGCCAGGGTTAAGGGGGGCGAATTTTCGGCTATCTATAAAGATGCTTCAGACGGTTTCAGGGCTGTTGGTCCGGAACAGCGGTTTCTTGAAGTGTGGCAGCGACAGCAGGAGGAAACCGGAGCGTTCAAGGATGCAAAGGAGATTAGCCACACGGTAAGACCGGACGATAAATTTCAGGTGTTTGTGTATGATGTAGGCTATGAGAAAAAACATAAAGCACTGCGTCTTACCTTCGGGCGATCCAAAAAGGGCGTTATGGAGCTGACCGGAATTAATCAAAAAGACGTGCCGACAACAGCCAAGTAGATGCATCATCGTCAGGGAACGGAATGTATCAAGTCAGAAAGCGCTTTCACTTTTTCGGAAGTGGCCTTTATCGGTTGAATATGCAGCTTTAAACCTCTCAAAAGGAAACCGTTGACCTCATGAAATCCGATTCAAAGTTGTTCAGGCTTGTCTTTGTATCACCATGGCCCCTCCTTATCTTTTTAATTATTCCGTTCCTTGTTGTTGTAAACTTTTCACTACATCTTCAACTGCCATTAACTAATTCAAAGTATCCATTTCTTTATAACAACGCCTGCCTTACTCTGTTTATCGCGCTCCGTTTTCTGTACTATCTTCAGGGAATACCAAGGGGCATACGGTATGGTGCCTGCGCTCGAACGCCTCGGCGGTCGACGCCTCTTCCCCATCCTGCCGGAGTGGTACGAAGTAAACTGGTTGGCGCCAGTTATGTTTTCAACAGCGCCGGATGCTACGGTGAAAAGAGGGACATCGGCTATCTGGGCACGACGATATTGTATGCAGGTATCCTGTTGTTTCTTTTTACCGGTACGTGGGATAATATGCATCAGTATTTAGGCTCTGTGCTGGACGGTATAGGGGTCTCCACGGACCTAAACCGGCCGGAGGTATATCGCCGCCTGACTACCGGACCATTGACCCGCAGGCCGGAAATCTTGCCGAGGATGAAGATACTCAAGCAATTTATCCCGGATGCCACTCAACCACGTGGGGCGGTTGAAATAGCCTTTGTATCAGTCGACGGCAAGGAACAAACGGTAATCCTCAAGGCTCCAACGGACGTATATCAAGCTGGAGTCTACGATATTTCCATGTCAAAGATGGTGTATCAACCCACTATTGCGATTACCATCAATAACTCCACGCCGGTCTTTAATGGTCAGATCTCGTTAAATCAGATGGCGGTGGAAGAAGATGGGTTTGGTTTTTTTGGTACATTTGTCGAGGGGGCTCTTGACGGCAAAGTCTATTACCAACCGGAGAAAAGCCGCCTGAAGGTGATTGTGCATCAGGGGGCCGAACTGCTGCTGGATGCGGATCTTGTCTTTCAGGTGGATAAACTCAGCAGGTCTGCCAATTTTACCATCTTGTGCGAAAAAATGGGGGTCTGGTCCGAGATCCGTGTGATGCACAGACGACACATGAACGTAATATGGGTGGGAGGAATTGGCGCGTTAATCGGGCTCTTGATGAGAGCCGCAATCCGGCCGCAACGGGTCTGGCTGGAAGAGGACCCGGAAGGGTGCCTGGTCAGGATGGTTGGGAAAGAGACAGAGAGGTGGCTGAAGAGTTTCTACCCCCCCGATTCGTTGTTGGAGTCAGAATTACACAAACAGTAAAAAGGAGACGAGGTATGAGAATACATGTTATTTTGTCAGGAGTATTAGGGGCTGTTCTGATGTTTGGACCTCTTGTATGTCATGCAGCAAAGTGGGATAAAAATGACTATGCAAATGATACAATTGAATCCGGATACTATGATGCTACCAGTATAAAAGCGAAAGGTAAGCTGGTGAGTTGGACTGAACGGTACGTTTTAACGAGCGCCGGAATCGTGTCAACAAATGCCCAGCTTAACACCTATAAGGTATGCAAGGAGAATATCGAAAAAAAGGGAAACGTTACGCAGTACCAGCTTGATTACCAGATTGAGACGGGGAAATTTCGCGGCGTCGCCAAAAGATATTACAACAAAGCTAATGAGTTGCTCTGCACCAATAAAGATACGGGAAATGATCTTAAATCGGATTGGAACATGATTTTGCGCGGCTCTTCGATTGAGCAGGCCCAATATGATCTGGTTACGAAATACAAAATAAAATTCCAGTAACAGGGTATCCCGGTACCAGCGATGTTACCTGCCGCATGGCGCGAGAAACAGAGCAGATGCCACACCACATGATTATGCAGGTTTGAGTGATCAGATCCTGAACGAGAGGAGCTTCCTATTGGCGGCTCCTCTGTTCATTTTCAGGTTCGGTAAAAGGTTTCGCTCCGATCTACGTGTGATAAATATAATCGTTACGTCCAAAAAAACTCATACAACACAAATAAAACCGTCCCATACACCAGAATACTCCCCAACGAGAAAGCAACCCGTATATCCTGCCGGGAAGGTATGGAATTATAGACCAGGAAAAAGAGGGCGACGTAAGCCCCGAGAATGGAAGAGAGGGTTGAGGGAAACCAGTGGGTCCAATGGGTAAAAATGAAATATGCGACAGCAACAAGCCCAAGGGGGGCGAGACCTACGGGAAGGGAGTTGAAAGCATTGAGCCTTTGAAAGGTGACCGCGCCAAGCTGCCACCCCGTGCTTCTCTTCCGGGGGAGCAGATGGAGGCTGACCGGTTTGGCCAGTAAAATGGTACCTGCGCAAAGATGAGTCAACTCATGAAGGAACACTCCCGGCAGATTCCAGAAGAAGATAGTCAGCACCCCGCCTCGTTTTGCCCTGGTGTCGAGCAGGGCTAAAACAACAATCAGGCAGATTCCGCACAGGTGCCAATACCCCGGATAGCTGGCGACATCTTCAAATACAAGTTCCAGATCTTTCATTGATAGCCTTATGCCTGAATCCGTGACGTCTTCATGGCCACCTCAATAAGCAGTGCCGTAAGTGACCCGCAAGGAGTATACTGGTCCGGCAAGAGAGATGCAAATTGATACTGTTCCGGAAAAAGGAGAATTCAATGCGTTACCTTTCAGGTCTGGCACTGCTGTCGATCTTTGTTACCTCCGTTCAGGTCCAGGCGGTGCAACTGCGCCCATTGGCCGATTGTTCGATAAAGGTTTTCAGGGGGATAAACAAAAGTCATGTCTGGTCCGGTAAAGCGCCGGAGGGGTGTTCGGCCGGGATACAGGTGGAAAAACGACCGACCGGGATTTTTGTCACCACATGGAACAGTGATCGTTCCGAAAGCGGTTGGGTCAGGGTTTCCTTTTCAGCCGCCATGGGATTTTACGAGGTGGCGGATCGAAAAACGCTTGAGAAGGCCGGACGCGATATTACGGCACGCGCTCTCCGTATCGAACAGTGTCTTGACTCGATCATTCGGGTGAATGATCCGCTGGAATGCCGTGATCATGCGGTGAAGACGTACTCTGCCGGTGACACGATGGGAATCGAGTATAACAGAAGTATCTGGCTTGATGATGATGGGCGTCATGCTGTTGCTGATTATTCATATGGCGACACCCGCGAGGCGGTGAGCCCTCCGGTCGAGCTTTTCAGCGGAACAGCCGTGCGGCCGGGTACGAATCTGAATATTCATGATATGAACTTGTTCCGCAGGGAGTACCTATGGTACAAGCGTGACCAATAACTTTATATAAGGAGCACGTATGCCGAGATCAACCCGTAAAACCAAAATAGTTGCTACCGTCGGGCCCGTAAGCTCATCGGCGAAAATGATACAGAAACTGATGCACGCCGGTGTAGATATCTTCAGGTTGAACTTTTCCCATGGTGAAAATTCACAAAAACTGGAACTAATCAGGATCATACGGCACGTATCCGATACATTAGGGCGTCAGGCGGGTATTTTGGGGGATCTTCAGGGACCCAAAATAAGGACCGGAAAAATGGCCGGTGACGGCATGCTGCTGACCAAAGGACAGGAAGTCGTGATTACGACGGACAACGTGCTTGGCTGTGATGGTGTTATTCCAACCATCTATACATCCCTGCCGCACGATGTGCATCCGGGATCCCGAATTCTTCTGGATGACGGACTGTTGGAATTAAAAGTCATAGCGGTTGAGGGAGAGCTTGTTCGCTGTCAGGTCGTTGCGGGGGGGCTCCTCAAGAACAATAAAGGTATCAATCTGCCGGGGGTAAACGTTTCAGCTCCCTGTCTTACGGAAAAGGATCTGATAGACCTCGAATTTGCCCTTGAAGCGGGCGTTGATTTTATTGCGCTTTCTTTTGTCCGCACCGCCGAGGATATCCTGGAGATAAAGAAAATTATCGCTGCCAGGGGAAAAGATACCCCGGTTATTGCTAAAATAGAAAAACCGGAAGCGCTCCGCAACTTCAAGAAAATTCTACAGGCTACAGATGGCGTCATGGTTGCGCGAGGCGATTTAGGGGTAGAAATCGAGCCTGAAAAGGTTCCGATGTATCAGAAGATGATCATTCAAGCGTGCAACAAGGCCGGTAAACCGGTCATAACGGCAACCCAGATGCTTGATTCCATGATCCGTAATCCACGGCCGACCCGGGCTGAAACATCAGACGTGGCCAACGCGATCATTGACGGCACAGATGCTATCATGCTTTCGGCGGAAACCGCGTCAGGCGATTTTCCGATAGAAGCAGTTGAAACAATGGTCCGCATTGCCAAAGATGTTGAAAACGCAGACCTGGCTGTTGTGGATGGCGGTATCAATGCGGTAACGACAACGGCGCAGGCTGTTGCTGAAGCGTCCTGCCGTACCGCAGCTACTCTCAAAGCGAAGGCCATAGCAGTGTTCACCCGCTCCGGAAGTACTGCTGCCCTCATATCTGCGTTCCGCCCCTCAACTCCGATCATAGCTTTTACCGCCTCTCAGGAGATACGCCGCAGGCTGTCAATCTACTGGGGTGTGCACTGTACTGAAGTCGGCATTATGGAAAACACGGACCAGCAGATACACGAAGTGGAAAAGAAAATGTTGGCTACCGGTTTTCACAACGGAGACCAGGTTGTTATTATCATGGGCATCCCTATTGAAACGCGCGGCTCGACAAATCTTATGAAAGTTCATGCGTTGGGAACCCATGGATTTTATGAGGTTTTTTAAGAATGACAAAGAGTGGGACAATTTTATTTCGCCGGTTGTTCATTTTTATTTTGACAGGAGTGAAAAGATTGTGATAGAAAGCGAGTCCCTCTTGGAACGGAAGTTTTGAGGGGCGCAACAAGGAAACAGCTGGTCTTTGAAAACCGAATAGCATTGAATTAAGTGATTTTGTGAGAATTGCCAGTAGTAGAAGATTTTGGGTTATAAAGTTATCGAACTTTCAATATAAACTGGAGAGTTTGATCCTG
>CAIYZD010000308.1 GCA_903930585.1 uncultured Geobacteraceae bacterium
CAGGGACCACAGGCGCAACAGGTTCAACAGGTGCAACCGGAATAGCAGGTGCAGCAGGTGCCGTAGGTGTAACCGGAACGACCGGAGCAACCGGCGTCGCAGGTACTGCTGGTTCTACCGGAGCGACCGGCGTCGCTGGACCGGAAGGGGAAACCGGTGCCCTTGGGGCAACCGGGCCGGCAGGCTCAAAGGGCGCTACAGGTTTAACCGGTTCAACCGGCATTACGGGCGTTGCGGGACCAACCGGCGCAACAGGCTCGACTGGCTTGACAGGTGCGACCGGAATAGCGGGTACAACCGGGGCGGCAGGTGCTACCGGGACTACCGGAGCAACCGGTGTCGCAGGACCGGAAGGTGAAACCGGTACCGTTGGGGCAACTGGTACATCCGGGTCTACAGGTTTAACGGGCCTTACTGGTTTAACGGGCTTAACCGGTTCAACAGGCAGTGCAGGTGTTGCAGGCATAGCGGGACCAACCGGGGCAACTGGCTCGGCAGGGACCACAGGCGCAACAGGTTCAACAGGTGCAACCGGAATAGCAGGTGCGGCAGGTGCAATCGGAAAAACCGGAGCAACCGGCGTCGCAGGACCGGAAGGTGAAACAGGCGCCGTTGGTGCGACTGGCCCGGCAGGCACTACAGGTGCAACTACAACAATAGTGCCGCTGGTCACGCCGCCCGCCGAAACGGTTCCTATTGTCGAGTCGACCGTATCTCCGGAACAATTGGTTCCGGCTGAAAAACCGACCGACTTACTATCTGTCCGGCCAGCCCCAGTTGCAGAACTGGTCGATCCATCATTGGTCAAATCGGTTCCTGTTACGGTCCCTGACGATCCGTTGCTACCAGATAAGGAAGAAGTCCGTATCAATCAGCTGGGGGCGCAATCAGAAGTAATCATAGTGCCGGTCGGGCCGCCACCGTTTCAAGAGCCACCTGTTGTTGCAACTCCTGCAGAGATGCCAACGGTTTACGTACCACCCCAACATCCACGTAAACAGGACCGCTATTAAGCAGATTGCAATGAACTACTTTGCGATTTTCGGGTAATCTTTATGACAATACAGAGTAAAAGCATCGGGCACGATTTTTTGTCGTCAATACGACGCCTGTACGTAAGAAACGCTCGTTTTATCTTGACGTTCATTGTGAAAGGCTTGCTGGCCGTGGGGGTTCTCCCTCTCCAGATCGCCATTGCAAATGATGCCGGCCGATTATCCGCTCCGGTCCACCCGCCTGCGGAGGATGCGCTTCCACGGGCCATTATTACAACAAAACCTGCGGAGGTGTATCATCCCAAACGAGCAGACTTCAAGCGGGAAACCGCGGCGCATGAGGCCCGGAGCACAGCAGACTGGGTCATCGATTCGGAAGACAATCGTAGCATGCCGTTCGTGATTATTGACAAGACAAACGCCAAAGTATTTGTATTTGATACAAACGGGCGGCTGCAAGGCGCAGCAAGGGCCCTGCTCGGTCTGGCACGAGGCGATGACGCCGTCCCCGGCATCGGCGAACGGAAGTTGTCGACCATCCGTCCTGAAGAACGCACGACACCGGCTGGCCGCTTCGTTGCCGCACTGGGTCACAATTTACATGGAGATGAAATACTTTGGGTGGATTACGACGACGCCATCTCCATGCATCGAGTGATTACTACCAACAAAAAGGAACACCGTCTGCAGCGACTGGGCACTTCGACAACAAATGACAAACGCATTTCCTATGGCTGCATCAATGTCCCGGTAAGATTCTTCAATAACATCGTACTCCCTGCCTTTAAAGGGACCAATGGCATTGTCTACGTGCTGCCAGAAACCAGACCGGCCCGCGAAGTTTTTGGGTCGTATGACGTTGACGAGCATCCACAGCAGCCGAAACCGGGTAAATCTACGCCACTAACGGTTCCCTGAACACAAGGGCATGGACCGCCATATGTGACAGTTATGTCAAGCATGGCGGATTACGGTGTGGAATTTTCATCATCTCCCACGCACTCTCGTACTTTTCTCCTTTACGATCAAATTGTTACACGTATAAACCAATCACTGATTATCCGGCATGCTCGTTGCGAACATATCTATCCGGCAGAACAATATACTCCTGTATTTTTACTGTACATTCGAGCAGTAATACCAAGGGAGAATATGCATGAAAGCAAAATTTTCAATCTCATTACTGGCGGCAGCTATTGCAATGCTGACGCTCAGCGTCCCGATTCCCGCTTTTACACAGATGATGAAAAATCATATCCATTAAAGGGAGGACGTGACACAATGAGTATGAGGTTATCCGGCTAAAAAGGTGCGCATATGTTTGATCACATCTGTAATTCTTCCTTAAAAGGCTACGCCCTCTGGGAGGTTATGACGTTTGTCACTATTATTGTGAGCGCACTTTGGATAGATTTATTCATTCATAACAGAGACCAGCCGGTCAGCTTGAAAAATGCTGCCGTCTGGTCAATTATCTGGGTTGCCGTATCAGTGGCTTTTGCCGGATTCATCTGGAAAAACCATGATGTGGAGAAAGCATCACTCTTTCTATCCGGCTATTTGCTGGAGAAATCCCTGTCCGTTGACAATCTGTTTGTCTTCATGGCTATCTTTGCCAGTTTTGGAATCAAGGATCAGCTTCAGCACCGTGTTCTGTATTTCGGCATTCTGGGGGCGCTGATTCTCCGCCTTCTGTTTGTGGTTGCCGGTACGTCATTACTTTTACTCGGTAAATGGGTGTTGTTGGCTTTTGGCATGTTGGTACTCTGGTCGGCATGGCAGATGTATCAATCGAGTAAAAAAGATGACACTGAAATTGAAGATTACACCGATCATTGGTCAGTACGAATTGCAAAGAAACTTTTCAGAGTGTCTCCGTTTATGGATGGTCACAACTTCTTTACCGTCCGAGACACCAAGGTGCATGCAACACCGTTACTCCTCTGTCTGGTTGCCGTCGAAGTATCGGATGTCATGTTCGCCTTCGACTCTGTTCCGGCTGTTATTGCCATAACACAAGATCCGTTTCTGGTTTACACATCCAACATATTTGCCATTTTGGGACTACGCTCAATGTACTTTCTCCTGACGGCTGCCAGGCGGTATCTCTGTCATCTGGAAAAGTCGGTTATCTGTATACTGGCTTATGTGGGAGCAAAGATGATCGCCGGCTTTTTCGGCTGGACAATTTCGGCCAACATAAGTCTGTTCATAGTATTACTCTGCCTCACTGTTGGTGTGGCTGCTTCAATTCTGTTTTCCGGACAATTATCTGATTCAAACAACAATCACACCACGTAGATTCCTGGATACACATTATATTTATGCACAGAAAATCTACCCGAAAAATAATCTACGTCGCTCTGGCCGGTAATTGCCTGATAGCAATCACCAAGGCTGTTGCTGCCGGCATTACCGGTAGTGCGGCCATGCTGTCCGAATCGATCCACTCGGTCGCCGATACCGGCAACGAAATGCTGCTGCTGTACGGATTGCGGCGGGCAGCATTGCCTGCCGACAAGGAATTTCCGTTTGGTCATGGTAAGGAGATTTACTTCTGGAGCTTTGTTGTTGCCATCCTGCTTTTTGCCGGCGGCGCGGGAATTTCACTGTACAAGGGGATTGACCAACTTGCTGCGCCGCAGCCGGTAAAGCATTCCGGCGTCAACTATGCCGTCATCGCCATGGCGTTAGTTTTTGAAGGGGCCAGCTGGTACATTGCCCTGAGAGAATTTTCCCGGTCAAAAGGTGCATGGGGCTACATTCAAGCAGTCCACAGGGCGAAAGATCCATCTGTTTTTATCGTACTGCTGGAGGATTCCGCAGCAATAACCGGTCTTGTGGTCGCATTTATCGGTATCCTGCTCAGCCAGATTACCGGTAACCCTGCCTATGATGCCGCAGCTTCCGTTATCATCGGAGTGATACTGGCAGTCACAGCCATTGTGCTTGCTTTGGAGACAAAAAGTCTGCTGATCGGTGAGAGCGCAAATAAAGAGGTCGTTCAAGGGATACGCGAAATTGCCGGTTCACGCAAAGAGATCAAACAGGTAAATGAAGTACTGACCATGCACATGGGACCTGACTATATACTCGTGAACATCAGTGTCGATTTTGTGGATCCGATCTATGCAACCGAGGTTGAAGTAACCGTAGCCGAACTGGACAAGGCTATCAAACAAGCCTACCCGCATGTTCAGCGAATATTTATCGAAGTTGAGACGTGGCGGGGTAAAGAGCAAGCCATGAGTGAAAGCAGCTCCCGCCGATGACTCACTGTTACCCCTGAACCCTGCCGTTTTTGCTGAACGTACAAACCTTCTCACCTCCGAATCTGCCATCACATATGACAGTTACGCCAATCATGACGGATTCCGTAGCGGTTTCCCGTCAACCCGGATTACCCCACTTCAATTTCACTCTTATAATCAGTATGTTGCATACACAAAACAACGGACAGCCGCTGGCACGCAAGTTGCCATTACTCTCTATACAATACCTGCCAGCCGGAATGCTGAAGCAGTAATCGGTGGTGAAAGGAGGAAGAAATGGGATTTATTATAGCTGTATTGATTGTGGTTATTTTAGTGGTTGTTGTTATTAAATTAATTTAATATTAATTACTAAAAGGAGTTACAAATGGATTTCGTCATCGGAATTTTAGTCGTGATCGTTTTGGTGTATGTAATCGTCTATTTTGTGCAACGAACATAAGAATCATCAGAAGAGACACCTTCACCAAAGGGGTGACAACTGCTGATACCATCATCTGTTGCCATCCCTTAATATCAGGATAACCACATATGCAGATCGAGATCCACAATCTTACAAAAGTGTATAAAGAGAACAGGGGTCTGCTACCGGTACGTTTTGATGTGGATAAAGGGGAACTGATCGCCGTCATCGGGCACAACGGAGCGGGTAAATCTACACTCCTGAAGATGGTGGCAAACTGGCATCTTCCCGACAGCGGCTACGTTATGGTAGACGGCATCAATATAACAAACCGGTCTGTTGTTGTGAGAAAGATCGGATTTGTCCCGGAAGTTCCCAATCTTTTCGATTTTTTCTCCGTTGAATACAATTTCAAACTGTTCGCACGTCTTTTCCACGTCCCTTTTGCGCGGATTGAAGAAATCCTGAAAGAATTTGATTTACTCCCCTTTAGAAAAAGCAAGGTACAGGATCTATCAAAAGGGTTACGGCAACGGGTAAGTATCGGGCGCACGCTTTTAGCAGATCCACCGGTACTCCTTTTTGATGAACCGACATCCGGACTCGACTTTGAGATGACGAGAGAGATCTATAGAATGCTACATGAGTTCCATACATCAGGTAAAACCATTATTTTCACCTCCCATCGCCCTGAAGAGATAAAAACCCTTGCGACACGTGTCATTATGCTGCACCGGGGGCAGATGGTATTCGACGGTTCACCGGAAGAATACTTCTTGTCAGAACCATATGAAAAGCTGTGCGTATGATGATAAAAAATATCATTACCCTGACATTGAATGATTTAGCCATTGCCGTAAAAAACAAGACTGTTTTTCTTATTATTTTCATACCATTTTTTGTGTTCTTCTCGTTAAACTTGGTTGACAGAACCGCTACAGATGTAAAGAAAGTCACTATCGGACTGATAAAAAACGAGATCTATGCTCCCGTTATTGTCCGTGCGATTACATCGGCGGACAAACTGATTACCATTTCTCACGTCGGCGATGAAAAAGAAGGTACAAAATGGTTACGAGAAAAAAAGATCGACGGGCTGCTGGTTCGATCTGAAAAAGAAAAAAACGGTTTGCAGCTCATGGTCTTAAAAAAAGAGTCGTTACAGACTCTTACCATAGTTGAAAGTTTTTCGGCCTTGCAAAAGGCGGTAGAAGGAAAGAGCGTAAACTGGATTTCCGATATCAAACCAATTCAGGAAGGGGGAATTCAAAAGCAGACATTACCCACCTGGATTCTGATGTTGGTGTTACTGGTAGGCTTTATCATAATGCCGGCGCAAGTTGCCGAAGAAAAAGAAAAGAAACTGCTTCTTGCACTATTGCAAACACCCATGCGCGAGGTCGAATGGCTGAGCGCCAAGATAGTATCGGGCATGATCTTAATCCTTGCTGCTGTCCTCTTTCTCCATGTACTCAGTCAATATAAACCGGAGAATATCGTAAGCTATGGAGCGATTATAACCGTCGGCAGTTTTTGCTTCAGCTCCTACGGAATTTTGTTGGGATTTTTGTGCCGCAATCAGGCCAGCGCCAGAACACTGGGCGTCATATTTTATTTACCCCATCTGCTCCCTTCCGCGTTATCCGATTTTTCACAAAAATTAACCGCCGTTGCTCCGTTTTTACCTTCATACCAGTTCTACGAACCGGTTAAATCAATCCTTCTGGATAATGGCAGCATAGCAACTCTAACCACACAATGGCTCTATCTGGGGGCAGTTGGACTGGTAACATCTCTATTTTCATATCTACTCATGAAAAAACGCTGGCTTATGTAAGAAGAGGGAGAACCATCATGAAGCGGCAACGTGAACAATGCAGGCAGATACGACTGCCGACTCTTGTAGCACTATTTATAATAGTAACGGCAACAGCTTCTGCGCAAGATGCCGGGCCAAAAGCATCCAGCTATGCTCCGGTAGACAGCAAAGAAACCTTTGTGACAATCATGACGCGGATGAAAACGGCCAAGCCCGCCCTGAAGAAAGATCATGCCGATCTGCTTGAAGAACGGTATGACTTGAGCAAGCGACCTGCCTACGACGTAACCATGTCGTGCGGAAAAAAACTTCAAGAAGGAGTACGGGTCAAGCTCCCCCCCGGAATAACATGGGAAGAGCTGGCACACCTGGCACCGGCAGAAATACGGGAAAAGAACCTTTTTCCGTCAGGGTTTTTCCCGCTCCCGTTCCCGAATCATCCCGAAGGGGGCATGCTTTTCCCGAAATTCCTTATTGACGAAATCAATAAACAGGAGGGGAGAGACCTTACCCGCTTTGATCTTGATTATGATCTGCCAGACCATTTTTTACCCGAGTTCCCTCCCCCGATTTACCTGACGACACGGTCCGACCGTGGCGATGTTTCCCAAGGTTCTCTTGTAACAATAATGAACTACTACGAGCTGTTTAACGGCATCCTCAATCCCAAACAGCTGGAAGGACTCCGAATGCTGGTGACGCCGTTCCCACAGCAGCAGTTCAACCAGACAGACGACAGGCGTTCGGAAAAACCGGGCCGCGGCGTGGCCTGTTTCGACTGCCACGCCAATGGGCATACGAATGCAGCAACACATCTGGTTGGAGATATTCGCCCGCAGGAGTTTCGGCACCGCATCGATACACCCACGTTACGAGGGGTCAATATCCAGCGGCTGTTCGGGTCCCAGAGGGCATTAAAGAGTGTAGAAGATTTTACCGAATTTGAGCAGCGGGGCGCCTACTTTGACGGCGATCCCGTTATCGCAACAAAAAAGGGGGTCAACATCCTGGAAAGAGCAAGTCAGGTCAACTTCATGGCTGAATTTCAGGAAATACTCGACTTCCCTCCTGCACCAAAACTTGGCATTGACGGCCTGCTGGACGAGAGCCTGGCAACATCAGCCGAGTTACGGGGGCAAAGGTTGTTTTTCGGGAAAGCAAAGTGCGCCGGCTGTCACTATCCCCCCTATTACACCGATAACTCCATGCACAACCTGAAAACCGAGCGATTCTTCAAACCGCGCATGATCAATGGCATGATGGCTTCTGCCGATGGCCCGATCAAAACGTTTCCGCTGCGTGGCATCAAGGACTCGCCACCGTACCTGCATGATGGCAGGTTGCTCACCTTGGAAGACACGGTAGAGTTCTTCAATATGATTCTTCAGACCAGGCTGAACGAACAGGAAAAGAAAGACCTTGTGGCATTCATGCGGGCACTGTAACCGTGACGGACAACAAATAACCGGAATTAAAAGGAACTCTTATGAAAAAAGCAGTGTGGGTTGACCAGGAATCCTGCATAAGTTGCGGACTCTGTGTGACAAATATCCCGGAAGTATTTCGTTTCACCGACCATGGCAAGTCAGAAGTGTTTGATTCGGGTGGAGCATATGAAAATGTCATTCAGGAAGAAGCCATCGACATCTGCCCGGTCTCGTGCATTCAGTGGCAGGAATAAGGGACTCTGAATTTACTGACGCACATCACACAAGCGTATTCACCTCCTTAAATTTATGGTTTTTTCGTATGAACTGATGCAGTCGCCATTTTCTCTCAAAAGGTAAAATATATTATATGACTGCGGACTCCAACAAACATTATTTACCAGTTTTGTTTGGGTTTCATACTCATAGGCCGATACCGTTATTATATAGTCCCCGGACGGCACCAAAAACCTGACAGTCCCATATATATCAGCAAAATCAGAGAACAACTGAATCCCGCTTGGTGATGACAGTACCACCTCGCCGCCATACATTGGGTAACCGCCTTCACAGCGCCTTATCACACTGATGTACATGTAGCACTCCGGCGGGACGCCGTTATCCTCTGAAATAGCGAGGTGGGCTATTAATAGCATGGTGACCGCTACTATTAATAGCGTCGCTATTGATAACAAGTGCAGGGGGCGCCAAAGCCCAGGCTTTGGGTCGGTTCTCCGTTGAGTCATAGACATCACAAAGTGCTTTTACCGGTAAGAGTTTAGCCGTAGGTAACCGGCGTTCGTTACTTAATTACAATGGCAACTAACATGCCAAAGAAAAGCTGAAGGTGCCGCACGGGTAACAGACCAATTTATAGAGTGAAAATCGATGATCGCATGTGGCGAAGGAGGGGAAACCGTCCGTGACATCCGTCATGCATGACATAACTGCACTATATGAAGGACTAAGCCGCGGCTATGCGGTTGCACCGGTCAACAAGATTGCAGACATCGGCAAGTGGGACTCACATAGGTATATGAGTTACTCAGGTAAAAAGGATGAACGGATTAGTCTGGGTGCAGGTTGTGGGGAAAAGGACCGCACGAACCATTTCGCGACAGGATTGACAATCGGCTGCAAGATGGTAGATAACTGTAGATAGGCAATCACAAAATTTATTGATGTAATCACTGAAAGGAGAACATGAATATGTCAAACATCTCATTTCGCCCACTCTATCCGGAAGACATAAATCAGGTTTCAAAAATTGAGAGCAGTCTGACAGGCAGCCCAAGAAGCGCTTTCCTGGAGAAACGGCTTGCCGTGGCAACCGCCAACCTTGGAGAGGTCTTTCTGGACGAAACCGGTGACATGCCACTGGATCCTCAGACCATGCCCGACAGTTTCATCACCTGTGCCGCCCTTGACGACAAAAAACTTGCGGGGTATGGGTTTGCCAGGATACTGGAAGGGGAGTTCGGAGCTAAGAGTACCATTGTGGAACTTGACGACATCGGTGTCGCCCCTGACGAGCAGGGAAAAGGCATCGGCAAAATGATCCTGGCCGATATCGAACAACGGATGAAAAGAAAAAATATCAACACCCTGCAGACCCAGTTTGATTGGTCAAACATCTCCATGACCAGGTTTTTTGCGTCTACTGGCTTCACTCTGGCATCCGGCCAGATTATAGAGCGTGATACGTCACCTCTTGGCAAGAACGTGGATCCGGTGACAACGGATGGAAAGTGGCAGGGTCACGGCAGCGGCCATTATGACAAGCAGGCCGGGAGGCCCGTCACAGTGCGCCCAATCAAATGGGAAGATCTGGCGGCTGTCGATCGGATTGACGTGAAGTGTACCGGTCTTGATCGTTCCGCATATTGTGCCGACAAGTTCCGGGAAGTGCTCGATGAATCCGGCATCCGTGTCTCCATGGTTGCGGAAGACGACGGAGTCGTCACCGGTTTCATCATGGCTCGTGTCGATTTCGGCGAATTCGGCAGAGTGGAGAAAGCGGCGGTGATAGACACAATCGGCGTTCACCCCGCCTATGGTGGCTCTGGTGTCAGTCATGCGCTTCTCTCGCAACTGTTGATCAACCTTTCCGCTCTTCAGGTCAAAACGGTTCGGACCAGGGTGGAACATGACTATTTTGCCCTGTGGAACTTTCTGACCCGGCGCGGGTTCAAGCATTCCCAGCGACTGCTGCTTACCAAGAAGGTAATCTGAGACCTACTGTTCCAGAGTACCAGTTGCCTTCGGATCAACCAGGAGGCACACAAAATTCGCAAGGCCCCCGGGAAACCCGGGAGCCTTGCGCATGCAATAAACTGCAGAAAATCCTGCGCCCCGCCATCTATTTCATGACACCTTGAACCAGAGGGCCACTTCATTCAATTCATGAGCGATTTTCGATAACTGCTCCGACGCCTCCTTAATATCCATGGTCGCCCCCTTGAGTGTCCCGGAGATGCCGGCGATCGTTTCCATGCGCTCGGACACGTCCCGTGATGCCGTGGCCTGGCCGTCGGTCGCGGTGGCGATCATCTGGGCCCGATCCACGCCGAGCTTGGATACCCCCACGATCGCCTCAAGCGATTCGCTCGCCTCCGCGGAGAGTTTCATACCTTCCACAACCCGCAATTTCCCTTCGTTCATGGCAGCCACCGAGCTTACCGTATCGGCCTGAATGATATTGATGATACCTGCTATCTCGTGAGTCGCCTCGGCGGTCCGCCGGGCCAGTTTGCGCACCTCGTCCGCCACCACGGCAAAACCCAAGCCGTGTTCTCCCGCCCTGGCGGCCTCGATGGCGGCGTTAAGGGCGAGAAGATTGGTCTGATCCGCGATATCGTTGATGGTGCTGAGAATGGAGTCTATGGTGCGGGAATTTTCACTGAGTTTGGCGATGGACTCGGACGCAGCTATTACCGACTGGGAAATCTCCTGCATACCCTTGAACGTTTTGGTTACTACCGCCATACCGTTGGTCGCCATAAGATGTGCCTCTTTGGACGATGCGGCCGAATCGCAGGCATGCCCCGCCACGGTTTGCACCGTAGCGTTGATCTGGGTCATGGCCACCGCCGATTGCGCGGTATGGGTCACCTGTTCCTCCGTTCCACGGTACAGGCAATCCGCCGTCTGGCTGAGGTGACCGGCCCCCCCCGACAACTTGTCGATGGAGGATTTGAGCAGATTGGTGATCTCCGTCAGCTTGGCCGACGCCTGATTGAAATGGGCGGCAACCGCACCGAACTCGTCTCTTCTGTTTTCGTCCATACTGATGCTGAAATTCCCGGAGCCGAAACCGGCCGCCAGTTTGGAAAGATCCGCGATAGGACCCGTTATGGCAGCGGCAATCCAGCGCCCCACCAGTAAAGAAGCAAGTACCGCAACCACCGCAATGACGATAATAATCGTCGTGGTGGTGCTTACGGCCGCCCGGACCGAAGCCACCGTACTTTCCTGGCTCTGCTCGGCAACCGCCGCATCCTTGTTGCTCAATGCCATCTGGCCGGCAACCATCTCCTTCATCTTCTGGTTAAGTTTCGCCACCTCCTCCACGTTTTTGAGCGACGACCTGATCTTGTCGGCAGCGCCGTCCTTGTCAAGAAAACTTGCCTTTACCATGGTCAGGGCGCGAATGGATTCATCCAGCAGATTGATTTCCTTTTTGAAACTTCCCTTACGTAAAAGCGCCATCAGTTTGTTGGCGGATGCGATAACCTTGTTCGACTCGTTTTGTATGGTAGCAACCGTTTTGTCGAAGTCCGCAAGACTTCTGACGGAGAGACTGTAGTTGACGAGGGAATCGATCACCGAGCTGGAAAAAATGGTCTCGGAAGAGAGCATGAGGATGCCGTTAGTGCTGGAAAAATCCAATACACTGGTAGACATCACCTCGGAGCTGGTGATTTGACTGTAGTTTGATGTGTCGGCTTCCTTTTTCACGGTATCGATCATGGCGGATATGGCGCTCTGGGCATCGCTGACCGCCTTGGTCGCCTTCGCATGGCTGGCGGAATCGTGCGAGCCCACATAGATTATGTATAGATCTCGTGCCGCGGACAGTTTTTCGTCAATATCGTATATGCTCTTGACAATTCCTTCTGAGGCCCCCTCATCGAGCCAGACGATCCGCTTGGCAACCTGGAGGTTATAGAGCGGAGTTGCGGTGTTGGTGTACAAGCTTTCGACGGTACCCTTGTCGTTGACCTGCAAAAGCTGCGCACAGAAGCCGTTCAGATCCTTAAGGCTGTCCATTACGTTGGAAAGGAGCGTACTCTTCTCGTTGTCCCTGGCGTTGCCGTAGATGTTGGTCACCATCTTGTCGGTGGCGCCGCGCTGCAGCTTTCTGATGGAGGCGTCAAGGCTTTGCAGCTTCCCGGAGGCGTTGGCGAGATTTTGCTTCATGGCGGCCACCGACACGACCGTATCGCGCTGCAGCAACAGCCGCTTGTTGGTTATCCCCTCGATCCCCCTGGTGATTTCGGTGAACTGATCATGATCGTAGTTACGGGGCGAACCAAGCTTGGTCAGATCGTCGGCAGCCTTGATCTCCTCGGCCAACGACTCGGTGCTTCTGGTCGAATTATTCTTGAACTCCTCCAGGGAATCGGAGGCGGCCACCTTGAGCAGGTTGGCCGCATGGGACTGCAAGGCGCGCTGGTGGTTGAAGGTCTTCACCTGGTAGGGGGTCGACTTCTGGGTGAGGGTAAATATGCTCTTCTGTATGTAGCGGATACCGATCACCGCCGCTGACGCGATAAACGTCATCAGAATGAGAATCGTAAAAGTATTCAAAGCAAGCTTGGTACGTATCTTCATAACTTCCCCCAATTTTTCCGTGTTAGCCACCGCAATCCCACGCATGGCGTTAATTTTTGCACATGGTACATTATGATGTTACGGGCTGTCCAGCGCTACTTAAGTCGTATTCAAATCCAATGATTTGCCCCCTTCTTCTTAAACCGTCATATATGGCGCTTACGTTATACCTGACGGATAGTACCAGCGGAATTATTCGGCAGCTACCCTTCTTATTACCGCTTTACCAGCACAATCAAGCCGTTGCGCTCCCTCAATACCCGGGCCGACTATGGCGCGGTAGTTGCTTTGCATTGTTTCACACAATAAAGTCATCCGGCGAACAGGGAGAACAACAATGGGACACGAAAAAGAGCACGGCAAAGACCATCACAGAGAGCAGGATCCCGGTACAGGCTATAACAAAGACCATGACCACGGAATAGACCATGACAACGGAATTGACCATGACCACGGCAAAGAGCAAAACAAATGGCATGAAAAAGGGTGTGGGTGCCATGAGCACCGGAAAGATCATGACGGACACGAACCCGGCACTGAGCACCATACGGAACAGAGACCGGGCAGTAAGGCATAAACGGTCAAGCGATGAAATGATGGGGGATATTCACTAATGAACCGTTTATCAACAAATCGCACAAACAAAAATGTTGTTGTGCGCGGTGCTGCTCTCAGAAAATCGCCACCAATGGACAAAAAGACATATCTGAGCGTTGTGGCGGCCCTTGCAACGGCGGCCGTCATCTGGCTGTTCGCCCTGCTGGCGGCCCCCGTCGCAAAGCCGCTTGCCTGGGCGCTTATTATCGGCATCGCTACCCTTCCCCACCATGACCGTCTGGCGAGAAAGTTCCCTGGCCACCCAAACCGTTCTGCCGGCTTGATGGTTCTCGCCATAACCATCTGCTTCATACTGCCCATTGCAGGATTGATTATCATGGTCGCAGAAAATGCCGCCGACTGGTACACGGAGGGCGAACGGCTCGTTCTGGCGTTTACGACGACCGGAACCGACACAATCAAGCATTTCCCGTTCGCCGACACGATAATCACCCTTGGAGAACGATTCAACATCGATCTGGCAAATCTCGGCGCCAGGATGGCTGACGGCATGTCGGGGTATCTTCTCGAACTGACGACTAATACCGCAAAAAATATCGGGGAACTCCTCTTCACTCTGGCAGTCGCACTGTTCATACTCTTTTTCGTCTACCGTGACGGCGAAGGCATTGTGTCGGCTGCAATCATCCGGTTTACCACCGATCAGGACAAGGCACGCCGATATTCATCAGAGATTCGCGCCACAACCACTGCTGTCACGGTCGGAACGATCTTTACCTGCCTTGTACAGGGGGTAACCGCCGGGCTCGGGTATTATGTCGCCGGAGTCCCCGCTCCCGTTCTCTGCGGGGCACTGACCGCAGCAGCAGCGCTCGTACCGGTTGTCGGAACGGGTATAATCTGGGTGCCGCTGGCGCTCCTGATTACCGTCAATGGCGCCTATCTCAAGGCGGGACTTCTGGTACTCTGGTGCATTATTTTCGTAGGTCTTGCCGATAACGCAATTCGCCCGCTCGCCATAGGTGCGAAAAGTACTATCCCTGTGCCGGCAATTGTGCTCGGAGCTATTTGCGGTGTACTCGCGCTAGGGATTCTCGGTCTCATTCTCGGACCTGTTCTTTTTGCAATTCTCATCACCGTATGGCGGGATGCCACCGGCACAGAGCAGTCAACGGAATCAGGCAGGAACCGCAAAGATATCTCCGGTCCCTGATACAGAGATGACAACCTTTAAACTCAAGATATTTTTCTTTCTGGCAGGTACCATAGTAAACTTCGGTAGTGGCTGTGCAACCTTGCCAAATGTATCCGAAGTGATTGATGAAACACCGGCGACACAGAAACCTCGGCAGATAGTCTCATCCAAAGGTTTGTTATCCGCAAAGCAGAGCAAAGCTATCATGGCGCGAGTCAAGCGTTCCGTCAGTTCGACGGATGTTCTCACGCGCCTCACCACCGTTGTAGAGTCGGTCACTGAAAGCCCGCTGACAAGGGGAAACAAGGTATCCCTGCTCAGTGATGGTCAAGCGGCCTATGCGGCAATGTTCAAAGCCATTCGCCATGCCAGGGATCACATCAATATTGAAAGCTACATTATTGAAGATGATGAAACCGGGCGGAAATTTGCCGATCTGTTACTGCAAAAACAGGCCGAAGGTATCCAGGTAAACATAATCTATGACTGCATGGGGAGTATGAATACTCCCGATTCTTTTTTCCGGCGCCTGCAGGCGGGCGGCATTCAGGTGGTCGGCTTTAATCCGCTCAATCCATTGAAAGCTCGTGACAAATGGGGTCTGGCACACCGGGACCACCGCAAGATATTGATAGCCGACGGCACAATAGCCATTATCGGCGGCATCAACATCAGCAGGGTGTATTCGAGCGCTCCTCTCAAACGCAAACGGAAAAGCAACGAAGCACCGCCGGTTCACTGGCGCGACACGGACATTCAAATTGAAGGGCCAGCCGTTACCGAACTCCAGAAGCTCTTTCTTGACACCTGGGAGAAACAAAAAGGGGCAAAACGTTCCGACCGGAACTATTTCCCCACCGTAAAAGAAAAAGGCACTGCTCTGGTGCGTATCGTCGGCAGCACCGAAGGGGAGGACAACAGAATCCCGTTCATAGTGTATGTGTCAGCTCTTGCCTTTGCAGAGCATTCCATTCACATGACCAATTCCTACTTCATTCCTGACGATCAGATACTCGCCTCCCTGACTGATGCGGCCGGGCGCGGCGTTGACGTAAAGATCATTCTCCCGGGAATTACCGATTCCCAGTTGGCGCTTCATGCGCAACGACATTATTACGCCAGACTTTTGAAAGCAGGAGTGAAGATATATGAACACGACAATTCCCTGCTGCACGCAAAAACGGTGGTGATCGACAACGTCTGGTCAACAGTCGGCTCAACAAACATGGACTACCTGAGTTTACTGAACAATGACGAGGTGAATGCGGTTATCCTGAACCATGAATTTGCTGTCGAGATGGAAAAGATGTTTGCCGCCGATCTTGCGAATTCCATTCGAATTAATCGTGATGAGTGGGAAAAAAGATCCGTAGTTCCCAAGACAAAAGAGTGGTTCATCAATTTATTCGGTCGATGGTTGTAAAGGTTGGTATGAACAAGCAAAATTTACCATACATAGTCGTCTTCATGACGGCATTGATTTTCTCCGGGTGCGCCTCATTGCTGCCGCGCACCACTACGGTGACAAATTCGCCCTGGAAAACGTATCAGGAGGTCCTGTATGCATTTGATAACGTGGCGCCGCATAAATCAACGGTCACCGATATCAAAAAACTTGGCTTCAATATCTATTCAACTTCCAATTTGAAGGTACTCAGTTATGTAGACATTGCCGTGGCAACCTCGTCACTGAAACGCGAAGGTCTGGGCAATGGCATTGAGGCCTGCCTGAAGGTTCGCTACCTCTGCACCGGCTATGTATTCGAACCGCAAATTGCCAACAGTAATCGGTATGGAAACTTCTGGCTGGATACGTTTAATTTCAAGAGAAAGACACGGCAGTCGGGGTGGAAATTCAGAGCTTCCTTTCTGATAGTTGATGCGGTTGTCGTCGAAAAGTTCTGGTACGGTGAACCTCTGATCGATCTTGACCAGGAAGTTGTAAACCCGCTGGGCCCTTTTCAGGAGATAGGCAATTTTTTATCGGCTCCCAAAATAGCTCTGTAATAACAGTGGGAATGTCAACCATCACATATGGTGGTAACGTTAATTACGACAGTTCCGGTTGACGGTTTTTCTGTCGTCCCGCAGGCTCATTTCCACTTTCACCCCTACAATCATACCGTTACACTCCTGTTTCCATTGAACAGTCCTGGCACGTTAGTTGATACGTAGTTTGTCACATTTCAACGCAAAAGGGAGAGAACCATGAACGAGCATAACGCAGTAATAGGTATTTTCAGTTCGCACGTCGAGGCGGAGATGAGTATCAAGGAGCTCCAGCAGGCGGGGTTCGACATGCAGAAGCTGTCAATAGTAGGCAAGGACTACCACACGGAAGAACACGTCGTCGGCTATTACAACGCCGGAGACCGCATGAAGGTTTGGGGCAAACAGGGAGCATTTTGGGGCGGTTTCTGGGGATTGTTGTTTGGCTCGGCACTGTTCGTTATTCCGGGTATCGGCCCACTGTTCGTATTCGGCCCGCTGGCAATGTGGATCGTTGGAGCACTGGAGGGCGCCGCACTGGTGGGCGGTTTGAGTGCCTTGGCAGCCGCACTGTACAGTATCGGTATTCCGCATGACAGCAGCATTCAATACGAAACGGCGCTTAAATCAGACAAATTCCTTGTTATCGCTCATGGCACGGCAGGTCAGGTTGAGCAGGCCAAAAGCATTCTTGAAACTGCCGGTGCAACACAAGTTGACATCCATCAAGGGATACGGAGCGAATTTGCCGAACACAGCATGTAACGCACGTAATTAAACGAAACGCTGAACAAAGGAGCCACTATGCTATACAAAGCCAAAGAGCTGAAAGGTTTCACGTTGGACAGCTATGATGGGGAAATCGGGAAGGTTATTGAATTCTACTTTGACGACCGGCATTGGGCTATTCGCTATCTGGTTGCCGACACCGGAGACTGGCTTATGGACCGGCAGGTGCTGATTTCTCCGTATGCACTTGTTGCGGTGAACCAGGAGGAGCAGCATATAACCGTCAACCTGACAAAAAAGCAGATCGAGGACAGCCCTTCTCTGGATAGTGACAAACCGGTTTCGCAACAGTTCGAATTGGAATACTACGGGTATTATGAGTGGCCGATGTATTGGGCCGGCCCCTATATGTGGGGTTCTTATCCGACCATTATTCGGGACAATGGTACATGTCCGCCCGCCTCTCCTGACGATAAAACGTGGGACCCTCATTTACGAAGCTCACATGAAGTTGGTGGTTACACTATTCATGCATCAGACGGCGAAATAGGTCACATTGAGGATTTTATCATTGACGACGAATCGTGGGCTATCCGGTATCTGATTATCGATACCCAGAACTGGTGGCCGGGGAAAAAGGTACTTGTTTCTCCGCAATGGATCAAGAATGTCAGCTGGAGTAAAGCTACGGTATTCGTCAACCTTACCCGGGAAATCATCCAGCAGTCGCCGGAATTCACAACAGAGTCTCTTCTGACCCGGGACTACGAGACTGAACTGCATCGGCACTACAATCGGCAGGGATACTGGCTTTAACCATTCGACCTGCCGTGTCCTGCAGATAGTAGGCACTGAGAACATGGTAGAGATCGGGAGCGTGTTCCCGAAGTGCGACCGGACGGTCGAAAAACTCCTCGGTGGCCACGGCGAAAAATTCTGCCTCATTCGTCGCACCGTAGGCGTCCAGAAAGGTTTTGTGCCCCTTTTCGGCGAGATCTCGCAGGTGGGGGAATTCGCGGGTGCATACGGTCACCCATTCAGCAAACTGGTCGCGGTCGGCTAGCGGCGGAGTGCCGTCGGCGGCTCCGTCGAGCATATCCAGTTTGTGGGCAAATTCATGGTAGACCACGTTATGTCCCTGCCCGGGATGCCGCGCCCCGTGAAGAACAGCGTCCCACACAAGGATCACCGGCCCGTAGACGAACGCTTGTCCCAGGATGGGAACGTTTGCCTCCACCGGACCACCCACGCGTTCAAAGACTCCGGGGTGATGTTCCGGGAGAAGAACGGTGGAGGGATATACCAGAATCGACTCCACGTTGCGGTAGTAGTCGTGGGGAAGACCCAATTGCAGCAGACATGCCTCGGCTGCAATGGTGACACGTATCTCGTCCGTAATATCGAGACCGCCGCACCCTTCCCACTCTTTTTCTTCCATAAAGACCTGCATCATGGCACGCAACTCGGCGCGTTCAGCAGCGTCCAGCATATGGTAATGAGCGACATTGGCACACACGAAAGTCTCCCACTCGGGAGGGAACGGGAGTTTCCGCGTCTCGGCGCGGCGATGGTCTCGAAACCAGTGAAACATGGGTGATGCCCTCCTTCGTACGTACTAAAATTTCACTGTTACTTACAGAGAAACCGTTTTGAAAGCAACTACCATACCATTACGAACAAAATAAAGACTGCGTCTTGAGTTAAAATGTACCGGAGGTCCCCCATGTCCGTAGAACCGATTTCAGCAATCAGCACCGTCGATACGACTGCCATTAGTAACGCACAGGCTGCCACCGCAAGAGCTGCCGAAGAATTTCAGGCAAACATGGACACCATGAAGGCCGCCAGAACCGCCAAATACGCCAAGGCAGATGCAACAGCGTTGTTTCAGGCACGTGAAGATGCTGTTAAAGCGGCACGGGATGCCATGTACGCCGAAACGGATGCGACAACGGCAGCTCTGAAGCGTAACGATGCGAAAGAAGCCGAAAAAACGGCCGGATACGCCATGACCGATGCTGCAACGTATCAGAAAAACAAAGACGCGCTTGAACATGAGTTGTCAGCCAAAACAGATGAAGCGGTGGTTTCACGGCGCGCAGCCGGTTTGGCTGCGTCACTCACAGCTAATCTGGCTACGGAAGTTATTTCTAAAGACGAAGCACATCAGGCCGTCGAGGCCTATCAAGAGAACAAGGCCGACCACTCAGCCGGGACAGGCATCGTACCACCGCACATAAATATTAAGGATTAAGGAGCGTGGAATTCCCGCCTGTCATATATGACAGATATGCTACACATGACGGATTATGCTGGAAGCCCTTTCCCCAACCATCACCCTCTCTTTATATTTTATCATTGCAATCAAGCAGTTATATCACAAGCAAGAACATCCTTCCTCTGGCATGCAAGTTGATAGACATATGGCGACCTCATTCGCCAGGGGTCTTTATTTCTCCCGGCACCCCCTGGCCTTTTTCTGTTCAGACACTCTTTCACCACCAAAGACAATCGCTCGGAGAAATATCCATGAAAATCTTGATAATACTGACTTCACACGATGAAAGCGACATTACCGGTCGCAACACGGGATTCTGGCTGGAAGCACTTGCCGCCCCTTACTATATTTTCAAGGATTCCGGAGTTGAAATTACTCTGGCTTCACCAAAAGGTGGGCACCCGCCTCTGGATCCGAAGAGCACGGAAAAAGTTTTTCTGACCGTATCGACAAAACGATTCAGAGCCGACAAGGAAGCTCAGGAAGCGTTAGCACATACCGTTACCTTGAAGGACATTCTTCCCGGCTCCTACGACGCACTGTTTTACCCCGGCGGTCGCGGACTGCTATGGGATCTCGCCAAAGACAAATATTCGATTGCCGCAATCGAGACCATGTATGCCCAGGGCAAGCCGGTTGCCGCCGTTTGCCATGCGCCCGGAGTGTTGTGTCACGCCAACTCCCCGGATGGTTTACCTCTGGTGATGGGAAAGTCGGTCACCGGCTTTTCCAACTCTCAAGAATCCGTTGTCGGCCTGACCGATCTCGAACCGTTCCTGGTTGAAAACGAGCTGCAAAGAGTTGGTGGAAACTACTCCAAAGGAGCTGACTGGAAATCATATTTTGTTCGCGACGGTAATTTGATTACCGGCCAGAATCCCGCATCATCAAAAGCAGTGGCAAAAGCAGTTCTGGCGCTACTTATGCCAGCAGAAAAATAGCGTCATCAGATAAAAGGAGAACACCATGAACAGCAAAGAAGAGTACATCCGCAAAATGCAGGCACAGCTGGAGGAATTGAATACCGAGATTGACCGATTGACCACCAGGGCTGGTGAAGCCAAGGCAGACGTTATGGATGAGTATAACGAGATAATCACCGCATTGAAGGCCAGGATGGAGGGGGCCAGAGTGAAGATTGAAGAGCTTCAACAAGCCGGAGAAAACGCCTGGGATGATCTGAAAAACGGCATCGACACCGTATGGAGCTCCATTCAAGAGGCTATCAGCTCGGCCAGATCACGTTTCAAATAACATGAGATGCGCTGAAGTAAAAAGGACATTATAGTGAGCAACGGCATTCTGATTGGTTACTTCGCAAAAAAAGATGAAGCCCGTAAGAGCCTCCGGGATCTGGCGCAGCAGGGCTTTCACCGCGCCGTCCTCGTGCATAAGGGGACCGGCGGCGATGTTCATTATTCCGATCCGTTCCTGCGTTACCGAGCTATCGGGATGTTTATTTTCGCTCTCCTGTGCGGTGCAACTGCCGAAATGGCCATTTCAGTGTTCCATGGGGAAAAATATATACCCCTCCGGAACAGTCCCCCTTCGATAGCGCTGATTCTTGTATCTGCCGGAATCGGCGCCCTGGTTGCGCTGCTCTGGCTACGCCGCTCCCGGTATGGTGTTGAAACGGGAGTCATTCGCAATTATGCCCACTGGCTTGTACCGGGAGAATCCGTACTGATACTCCAGGCGTCGGTCGAGTCATTACAAAAACCTGTCGCGTGGTTGCGGGAAAGCGGCGATCCTCCTCCGGCGCTCTTCATCGTGCATCCCAAACGTGAGTGGCTGGTTGAAGCACGGGGCCCCGAGGTCAAACTTTCTCCGGAACAGATCATCGAACATTCCCGGCGCCACGCCAGAGAACAACAGGTAAGTATCAAACCACACTGCACTGCCGAGCTTATTGCCCGCCTCAAACAATCCCGTCAACTGGTGCGTCAGGTCTGCGCAGATCTCACGGCCGCAAGCCGGCTGGAACAGAAAGCCACACCCGCGGCGGACTGGATCCTGGACAATGAGTACATTCTGGAGAGAAACGCCCGCGATGTCCTTTTGAACCTTCCCCGGAATTTTTACCGGAAGTTGCCCGTCCTGGCATCTGATCCGTACCGTGATCTCCCCTGCATCTACGCCCTTGCCAAGAATCTCGTGTCGCATACGGAACTGCGCCTGGACCATGAAAACATCCTTGCGTTTATCGAGGCATATCAATCCGTACGCATCCTGACAATCTGCGAACTCTGGGCAATCCCGCAGATGCTGCGCATTGCACTGATCGAAAGCATCCAGAATCTCGCCGTTACCGCTCTGGCAGACCTGCGTGAGCGCCAGTTGGCCGAATTCTGGGCAAACCGGCTCATCGCCGCCAACAGGCGCGATTCGAACCACCTCTTCACAATTCTGGCAGAACTGGCTAAGGCAGAGCCGTCACCGACCTCCTATTTTGCGGCACAGCTGGTCAGCCTCCTGTTTGATGAGGGGACCGTATTACCTCCGGTGCAGAACTGGCTTGAGCGCACGCTTAAAAAACCGCTGCATGATCTTACCCTGCGCGAACAGAACCGGCAGACCAGAGAGCAGCTGTCGTGCGGCAATGCCTTTACCAGCCTGCGCCAGCTGGCCCTCTTGGATTGGCGGGAGATCTTTGAGCAGCTCAACCGGGTAGAGATGCTGCTGCGCCAGGATCCTTCGGGGGTCTACCCGAAAATGGATTTTGCAACCCGTGACCGCTGCCGTCAGGCCGTTGAAGAGCTCGCCCAGGCCGCCGGTCAGAGTGAGGAACAGGTTGCTGAGTGCGTCATCAAACTGGCAACAATGGCAGGGGGTAAAACGGCACACGATGAACGGCGGAGCCACGTCGGCGCCTGGCTCACCGGCGAGGGGCGGGCCGAACTGGTCCGGCTGCTCGCATGCCGCGAAACGTTCCGTTACCGCGCTCACGAATGGATCTATCGTCACCACGCCGGCGCCTATATCCTCGCCATAAGCGGTTTGTCGTCTTTGTTTATTGCCCTGATCGCCCGCTTCGGCCATACCGGGCCGCCCCCCCCTATCCGGATCGGATTGCTGCTGCTCATGCTGATACCGGTCAGCCAGCTGGCGATAGAGATAACCAACTATCTGGTAACACGGCTTCTTCCCCCTCGCCCCCTGCCCAAGATGGATTTTGAGGAAACCGGAATTCCGGATGAGTTCCGCACTCTGGTGGTTGTGCCGATGATGCTGGTTAACGAGGATACGGTACGCGCCGAAGCGGAAAAACTTGAGATCCGCTATCTGGCGAACAGGGAAGCCAACCTGCTTTTCAGTCTCTTTACGGACTATACCGACTCAGCCTCGCTTTCACGCGAAGATGATGTCCGGTTGCTCCTGATTGCATCAGAAGTGATGACCGACCTTAATCGGCGCTATGGTGGCGAGCGATTTTTCCTGTTTCATCGCGAACGGACCTGGAGTGAATCGGAACAAAAATTCATCGGCTGGGAACGGAAACGGGGGAAACTGGAAGAGCTGAACGGTCTGATTGGCGGTACGCGCCCCGAGTCGGCGCCCCGGATCGTCTACGTCGGCGACCCGCATCGAATGGCGGATGTCCGGTTTGTCATCACCCTTGACAGCGACACCCAATTGCCTCACTCCACGGCGCGGCGCATGGTCGAAACCCTGGCACACCCGCTCAACCAGCCGCGCTTTGATGCCACAGGCGCTATCATGCCAGGCACCTACACTATCATACAGCCGAGGGTAAGTCCGACCCTGCAAAGCACAAGCGCTTCCACGTTCAGTCGGCTCTTCGCCGATGCGGTCGGAATCGACCCGTATACCCAGGCGGTCTCCGATGTCTATCAGGACCTGAGCGGTGAAGGGTCATACCATGGAAAGGGAATCTACGACGTCTGCGCCTTCAGCCGCGTACTGTCGGGACGGTTTCCGGAAGAGTGGGTGCTCAGTCATGACCTGATCGAAGGGGCTCATGTCCGGGTGGGACTGGCCAGTGATATTGAGCTCTACGATGAATTTCCCCAGGGATATCAGAGTTACAGCAGCAGAACCCATCGCTGGGTACGCGGCGACTGGCAGATCGCAGGGTGGCTCTTCCCGCGGGTTCCCCAGGCTTCAGGCGCGCGGGGCGCCAACCCGCTCTCCCTGTTCAATCGCTGGAAGATTCTCGACAACCTGCGCCGGAGCCTGTTACCTGCAGCCAGTCTGGCGCTGTTAATCACCTCCTGGTATATTTCTCAAAAAGTCGGTGCAATCGCTTCGCTGGTGGTTGGTATGCAACTCCTCTTTCACCCCCTGGCACAGCCATTCACCATGGCGACCACCCGCAAGGGATTACAGCATTTCTCCCCGGCCAAACTGCTGCACGACCTGCTGCGGGCAACCACCGATGCGGCACTGCTCCCTCATCAGGCAGTCGTAACAGTGGATGCCATCACCCGTGTTTGCTACCGTCGCCTTATTTCCCGGCGTAACCTGCTTGAGTGGACAGCCCAGGCGACTCATTGGAGTTCTTCCCGGAAACAGCCGCTCTTTGTCGCAAGTATGGCGCTCGGAAGTATCTTCAGCGGCGCCGTGGGGTGGTCCATCTGGTACGGCATTCCGGCAACTCTGCCGCAGGCCGCTCCCTGGCTCGGTTTGTGGCTTCTCTCACCGTTACTCGGCTGGCTCCTGAACCTGCGACCTGTTGAAAAATCCGCGTACCCGCTGCGGGAATCGGACCGCCGTTTCCTCAGACAGGTTGCCCGGCGGACCTGGCGTTATTTCTCGTCCTTTGTCACTGCCGATACCTCCTGGCTGCCGCCCGACAACTATCAGGTTGCCCATCAGAACCGCCTGGCCATGCGAACCAGTCCAACCAATATCGGCCTCTGGATGACCAGCGTCCTGGGCGCCCATGATTCCGGCTCCCTGACGGTTAATCAGGTCATCGATTTACTGACCGACACCATGGCAACCATCACCCGTCTGGAATTGTATGAAGGGCACCTTCTTAACTGGTATGACATTCAGACACTGGTCCCGTTAGAGCCCCGCTACGTTTCCACCGTTGACAGCGGCAACCTGCTGGGCGCTCTCTGGGCACTGGAACAGGGGCTTGACGAACTCGTGCACGCCCCGCTCCTGGAGCGAGTATCCTTCAACAGTCTGGCCGATACCGGGGAAATACTGAAACAGAGCGTGACGTCTGAAAAAATTGCCGGGTTTTATTTTCAGACCCTCGAAGCGCTGTTGCACGACTGGCATGCCCCGCCGTCCGATGTCATCGATCTCCTTCATCTGCAGCGGCGGGCAGAGATAAATGTCAGCTCGGTTGTTGCCGCAGCGGGAACCATACCGTGGGGATCGGAACTTGAACGGCAGGTTGCGGCCTGGTCCCGGAACAGCGGCAACTATCTCGCCTGGATTGAAATTCTGGCTGAAAAAAGCGGCGAAGAACTTATCACGCTCGGGGATGCCGCCCAGCGGGCCATCGCTCAGGATTTAGCCGTAGCGCCGTCGCTTTTTGATCTTGCCCATGACCGGATCGGATCAATAACTATTCTGAGAGCGATCCGGGAAGAGTCTTCCGAGGCAAGCGCGGCACTGATCCCCTGGCTCGACCGGGTTATCGAGGCATTTGCCACGGCGCAATGGCTGGCCGGAGAAACCCTGGCGGTGGCCGAGCGTTTGATTGTCAGCGTCCGCGAGCTGTCGGCGGGGATGAACATGAGTTTTCTCTATGACATGAAGCGCAAGTTGTTTGCCATCGGCTTCAACGTATCCACGGACGTTTTGGATGGTTCCAGTTATGATCTCCTGGCCAGCGAAGCGCGCCTCGGCAGCTTCGTAGCCATCGCCCGCGGCGATGTCCCGATGGAACACTGGTTTTCCCTGGGGCGCCCCTACGGAGCCATCGGCCGCGAGCGGGTTCTACTCAGCTGGACCGGTACCATGTTCGAATATCTGATGCCGCTCCTGTTCCAGCGTTCCTACGACAACTCGCTCCTCGACAAGGCAGCAAAGGAAGCGGTAGCGGTTCAGATCGCGTACGGGCGGAAACGATCGGTGCCATGGGGTATTTCCGAATCGGCCTTTGCCGATCTTGACCGGGAAAAAACCTATCAATACAAGGCGTTCGGTGTATCGGTGCTCGGCTTGAAACGCGGTCTTGAGGAGCAGCTGGTCGTCGCGCCATATGCGACCCTGCTGGCTTTGGATGTAGCACCGGACATGTGTGTCAAAAATCTGAAACGGCTGGCCGGAATGGGGTTACTCTCGGACTACGGCTATTTTGAAGCCATGGATTTCAGCCGCCAACTACAGCGTGAAGGGAGGCGTGGAATAATAATCGAAGCGTATATGGCTCATCATCAGGGCATGGCGTTTCTGGCATTAACGAACTTTCTTCATGGAAATCCGTTCCAACGCCGTTTTCACAGTGACCCTCGCGTACGTGCCTTCGAGGCTTTGCTTCAAGAGCGTATCCCCGCCCTCCCTCCGTTGCAGCTGATCTCAACACGTCAAAGCCAGCCGACCCAATTGAGCGGAGACCAGATTGCACCCTCGGGAATCACATTCAGCACTCCCCACACCGCTACTCCAAGAAGTCTGCTGCTTAGTAACGGACGCTACGGCCTGATGATTACCAACAGCGGCGGCGGCTACAGTCAATGGGATGGGCAGGAACTTACCCGTTGGCGGTCCGATGAGACCTGTGACACACAGGGAACGTTCTGCTACATCCACGAGGCGGACCCGGATCGGGTCTGGTCATCCACCTGGCATCCGGTCGGCGGAAAGGTTAAAGGGTATTCCGTGGACTTTGCCGTCGACCGCGCCCTGTTCCGGCGTATCGATAACGGTATTCACACGGAGACAGAGCTTATTGTCTCGCCGGAAGACGACCTGGAGGTGCGCCGGATCACCCTGATCAACCGGTCGTCCCGCACCCGGCATCTCAACCTCACCAGCTATGTGGAACTCTCTATGGCGCCACACAATGCCGATCGCCAGCACCCGGCCTTCAACAAGCTGTTTATCCAGACCGAAGCGCTCCCTGAACAACAGGCGCTGCTCGCATACCGGCGGCCACGCGGCCGGAACGAAATTCCGCTGTTTACCGCTCATTGCATGACGCTTCACCTGCCGGACAAGCCGGATAAGCCGGAAAACAACTTTCAATTTGAAACCGACCGGGCACGTTTTATCGGACGTGGACGAACCCTTGCCAATCCGATGGGTGCCGTTCAGAATCCGGGTAACAGTCAGGGGTTTGTTCTTGACCCGATATTCAGCGTGCGGCGTTCCATTACCCTTGAACCGGGGCAGCACATCAAAATCTCCCTGGTGCTTGCTGCCGGAGGATCACGCGAGCAGGTACTGTTCTTGATGAATAAGTATAGCGATCAGCACGCGATCGAACGGGCCATGGATTTTGCCTGGGGTTCTGCCCAACAGCAGTTGCAGATGTTGCACATCCAGCCCGACGAGGCACGCCGTTTCCAGCAACTGGCGAGCCATCTGCTGTTTCCCAACCATCTCCTGCGCGCTGCCGGTGAACGGCTTGCGGAAAACCGCAATGGCCAGGCCGGATTATGGACGTACGGCATCTCCGGCGACCTGCCGATAGCACTTGTTTCCATCGGCGAAGAACGGGATATCGGCCTGATCCGCCAGATGCTCCAGGCCTACATCTATTGGCGGCTGCGCGGCTTGTCCACCGATCTGGTGATCCTGAACGAGGAAGCCGGAAGCTATGAACAACCGCTCCAGGAACGGTTGGAACGCCTGATCCAGACCCATTCATTTTTCAACGGAACCAACCAGCCGGGTGGAATATTCCTGAAGAGGACAGCACAGGTCCCGGAAGAGGATATTACGCTCCTCAAGGCCGCTGCCTGCGTTGTGCTGGTAGCGGCCCGCGGCACACTACCCCAGCAACTGGGAGCGCCGGCGGAAGCTCCGGAACTGCTGGAAGCGGTGGTCAGAAAGCGCGCCCCCCGCGAACCTTCAGCGCCGCTCCCGTTCATGGAACTGCATTATTTCAACAGCCTGGGCGGTTTTACCACGGACGGTCGCGAATACGCCATCTACCTTGGCCCCGGCACCAACACACCGGCTCCGTGGGTCAACGTTATCGCCAACCCAACCTTCGGCACCATGGTCAGCGAAACCGGATCCGGCTTTACCTGGTACGGCAACAGCCAGCGCAATCGCCTGACCGGCTGGTCAAACGACCCGGTGCTGGATCCCGCAATGGAGGCGCTCTATATCCGCGACGAGGAGAGCGGCGTTTTCTGGACGCCAACCGCGACACCGATCCGTGAAGATACCGCGTATCGGGCACGGCACGGGGCCGGGTATACGGTCTTCGAGCACAATAGTAACGGTATCGGGCAGGAACTGACCGTCTTCGTACCGGTGGACGACAACGGGGGCGATCCGGTCAAACTCCAGCGACTGCGCCTCACCAACTCCTCGCCTCGAAGGAGGAAACTCTCGGTCACCTACTATGTGGAATTGACCCTTGGCGAAAACCGGGAGACCTCCCGGATGCACGTCATGACTAACTGGGATGACGAAACGGGGGCACTGCTGGCCAAAAACCGTTACCACCCCGAATTCGGAGAGCGGGTCGCCTTCGTGGCGATGACGCCACAGGCGGAATCATACGGTGGCGACCGCACCTCATTCATCGGGCGCAACCGCTCGCTGGCCAATCCGGCAGCCATGGAACTGACCCGACTGTCACAACGAACCGGAGCCGGACTTGATCCCTGCGCGGCACTTCGCGTTACCCTTGAAATTGCTCCGGGCCAGCATCAGGATATCATCTGCATGCTGGGGCAATCCGGGTCGGAGGTGGAGGCCCGAAAACTGCTGGGAAGCTACCGCTACGAACAAGCGTTTGAGAATGCCCTGGAAAAGAGCATGGCATGGTGGGACCATCTGCTCGGCACCATAGAAGTGCATACTCCCGAACTGGCAGCCGACCTCCTGATTAACCGCTGGCTTCAGTATCAATCATTAAGCTGCCGTATCTGGGGACGCTCCGGTTTTTATCAATCGGGCGGCGCCTTCGGATTTCGCGATCAACTTCAGGATGTTCTGGCGTTCCTGTACGTCAAACCGGAACTGGCGCGCAACCAGATCCTGCTCGCCGCCGGCAGGCAGTTCAAGGAGGGCGATGTCCAGCACTGGTGGCACCCACCAACCGGCGCCGGGATCCGTTCACGCATCTCCGATGACCTGCTCTGGCTCCCGTATGTGGTGGCGCAGTACGTCAGGACAACCGGCGATACGGGTATCCTGCACACGGAGATTTCCTTCCTCAACGCCCCTCCCCTGGCAGAGAATCAACATGAGGTGTTCTCTACGCCCGAGGTTACCTTTGAACGTGCCACGCTCTTTGAACATTGCCGGCGCGCAACCGGTCGCGGCCTGACGATCGGACCGCATGGCCTGCCATTGATCGGAACCGGCGATTGGAATGACGGGATGAATCTGGTTGGAGCAGCCGGAAAGGGGGAAAGCGTCTGGCTTGCCTGGTTCCTCTGTGAACTGTTGCGGGGAATGGCTGAAATGTCTGCTTTGTTACAACAACCGGAGTTGAGCAAAACCTATGAAGCGGATCGCTATGCCCTGATTCAGCGGGTCGAGCAGGCAGGATGGGACGGCGAGTGGTATCTGCGCGGAACGTTCGATGACGGTTCACCGCTCGGATCTGCTGCAAACAGCGAGGCGAGGATCGATTCCCTCCCCCAATCATGGGCGTGGCTTTCCGGTGCTGCCGACCCGGCGCGTGCAACTCAGGCGCTGGAATCCGCATGGAAGCATCTCGTCCGCGAGGATGAAGGGCTCGTACTCCTCTTCGAACCCCCATTCGACAGTTCGGAACCGTCTCCCGGCTACATAAAGGGATATCCACCCGGCGTACGGGAAAACGGCGGACAATATACCCACGCCGCCCTCTGGATGGCCATGGCCATGGCCCGCAAAGGCGATGGCGGGCGGGCAGTCCAGCTGTTGCGCATGCTCAACCCTATCGAGCATTCCCGCGATGCCGAAGCAGCCTGGCACTACGGCATTGAACCGTACGTGGTTGCGGCGGACATCTACCGGTTGCCGGGGCGGATCGGCCAGGGGGGATGGTCCTGGTACACCGGTTCAGCCGCATGGATGTACTGGGCCTGGATAGAAGAGGTCCTTGGCGTGCAGCTGCAAAACGGACAGCTGCGGATCCACCCGGTAATTCCGGCATCATGGCCCGGATTCAGCCTCACCTATCGACACGGCGAAACGATCTATGAAATACAGGTGAAAAATCCGGATGGCTGCGAAAGCGGTGTCGCCTGGATGGAGCTGGATGGTGTGCGTGTGACTGATGACATGATTCGATTGGAACGAGGTTTGGTAAAACATCACGTTGAGGTGATGATGGGGAAAACGGAAACAGCGGTTGCACCGGCGGTGAAATCGGGTTAACTTACAATCTATGGCAGTTATGGTATACTTGATGTATTGAACGCCGGCTTAGGAATACACCTATTTCAAAACAGAGGAGACTACCGATGGGGCACAGAACAGAACACCACAAAGATCATGACCACACTCCTGAAAATCACAATGACGATTCTATCGGGGAGAAACTTGTAGCGGAAAACATTGTAATGCTGACCAGGACGGTTGAATCATTGAACGAAACAATACAGATGCTCGTGCAAAAAACCGCGAGTATGGCCTACCATATCGTTGCGTCGGAAGAAATCATCGCCGAACTGATCGATATGAACGGGCTGAACCTGGCAAATGTCAATGCGCGCATTCGTGAACGTTTTGACACCGGGACGGACAATCCGGGCACCGCCAGACTGGCCGTTGATGTCGCCGCAACAATCGCCACGATTCTGCCGCGTCGATAGCGAGAGGTACCCCCATTGTTCACCGTTATCAGCAACGAGATAATCGCCGAGAACCTCCACAAGATTGTGGTGTCGGCGCCACGCGTTGCGCTCGCACGCAAACCAGGACAGTTTGTGATGGTACGGCTCGACCGGGGTGAAGAGCGGATTCCGCTCACAATCAGTGACGCGGACCCCGCAGCCGGCACTATTACCCTCTTCATCCAGGCGGTCGGCGCCTCAACGCGAAAGATCGTCGCAACAAGAGCCGGTGAGTCCATCAGGGATGTGGCCGGCCCGCTCGGCACGGAAACCCGCATTATCAATTGGGGACGTGTTGTCTGTATCGGCGGCGGTGTCGGCACTGCCGTCCTTTTCCCGTTGGTGAAGGCGCTTGCCAAAGCCGGGAACCACGTGACCACGATCATCGGCGGGCGTTCCGGCCGTTTTATCATCCTTTCTGACGAACTCGCCCCGCTCTCCGATACCCTGTTGATAACAACGGAGGATGGCAGCCTCGGAACCAGGGCGTTTGTCACCGGTCCGCTTGGCGACCTGCTGGCCGATCCGGAGCGTGTTCCCCAGGCGGTCTTTGCCGTAGGCCCGGTTCCGATGATGAAAGCGGTCGCTGAAATGACCCGCGGGCAGAAGATTGAGACCATCGTCAGCCTCAACCCGATCATGATCGACGGTACCGGCATGTGTGGCGGCTGCCGGGTGAAGATCGGCTCCGAAACAAAATTCGCCTGCGTGGATGGGCCGGAGTTTAATGCACATCTGGTCGATTTTGATGGGTTGAGCGACCGGCTCTGCAGCTATCGCACGGAAGAGACCGCCACTCACCCCCCATCCGAGTGTAAAATCGGCAGATGGGCAGCGCCATGAGTAACTCCCTGTCGGCCAGAGAACGGCTGGCCATACAGCGGGTGGTCATGCCCGAGTTGCCGGCTGATGTCAGGAGCCGGAACTTTGAAGAGGTCAACCGCGGCCTCAGCGACGAGCAGGCTCTCACCGAGGCGCGCCGCTGCCTGCAGTGTAAGAACCGCCCCTGTGTCGCAGGGTGTCCGGTCGGGGTCTCCATCCCGGAGTTCATTACTGCGCTTGCCTCCGGAGAGCTCCCCCGCTCCGCCCGGATACTCAGGCACGACAATGCGCTACCCGCAGTCTGCGGCAGGGTCTGCCCCCAGGAAACTCAGTGCGAGGCACGCTGCGTCCTCGGCATCAAAGGTAAACCGGTCGCAATCGGCTATCTGGAACGTTATGTAGCTGACTGGGCGATGCGCTACCCGAACCTGCTGCCGCCGGAGTCGGTATCGCCAGCTACCGGTATGTCTGTGGTGGTCGTCGGCAGCGGCCCGGCAGGGCTTACGGCAGCCGGGGAACTGGTACGATTCGGCCATGCCGTAACCATCTTTGAGGCCCTGCATGTCACCGGCGGGGTACTCCGTTACGGCATACCTGAATTTCGCCTCCCCAAAGAGATCATCGACCGCGAAGTGGCCCTCCTCGGCGAACAGGGGGTGGTCATCGAATGCAACGTCATCATCGGCAAGACCCTTACCATCGCAGAATTGCGTACCCAGTTCGATGCCGTATTTATTGCCAACGGCGCCGGCCTTCCGATCATGTTGAATATTCCGGGAGAAAATCTGAAAGGGGTTTACGCGGCAAACGAGTTTCTCACCCGCGTCAACCTCATGGAGGCGGGGCGCAGAAACGACAGCTCGACGCCGATTATAAAAAGGCGCGAGGTGGCTGTCATCGGCGGCGGCAACACCGCCATAGACTGTGTCCGGACAGCGCGGAGGCTGGGAGCCGAACGTGCCATGATCGTGTACCGGCGCAGTGAGGCGGAGATGCCCGCCAGGGTTGAAGAGATACAGCATGCCAGGGAGGAAGGGATCGAGTTCGTGATGCTGACCGCGCCGACGGCAATTGTCGGAACCTCAGGGGGTTGGGTTTCGGCACTCCGTTGCCAAAAGATGACATTGGGCGCAGCTGACTCCTCCGGTCGCCGCCGTCCGGAGGCGCTTGAAAGTTCCGATTTTGAACTGCCGGCCGGAGTTGTCATCGATGCAATCGGTACCGGCGCCAATCCTCTGCTGACGGCAACCGCACCGGACCTTTCCCTTACCGGCCCGGGTTATATCCTGATCAATTCTGAAGGAGAAACCAGCATACCGGGGGTTTTTGCGGGCGGTGATATCGTACGGGGGGGAGCAACCGTTATCCTTGCCATGGGAGATGGCAAACGGGCCGCAGCCACTATCAACGACTATCTGAAGCGGAAATGATTCAGACTTCCACCCTGAATTCCGCTCCGTTCCCCACATTGCGAACAGTCAGCTTTCCCCCCATGTTTTTCTCAATGATCGTTTTCGACATGAACAGACCAATCCCTGTCCCCTTGTCAGGCCCTTTCGTCGTAAAATAGGGATCGAATATTTTATCGATGATCTCTTCGGCAATACCGGCGCCATTATCGGTGACGGTTACAACAGTTTTGCCGCCATCCAGAAAAGAACGGATCGTAATCAGGGCATTGTCAATAGCGCGCCCTACCAAAGCGTCACGGGCGTTCATAAGAATATTTACGATAACTTGTGCGTATTCATTAGGATAGCCATCAACCAGTGAGTCACATTCTGAACGTATTTCTACACAAACATGCTGGCTCTGAAAACTCTCTTCGATAAGAGTCAGCGCCCTCCCGATCACCTGATTTACATTGAACAGCACTTTTTCTTTATCAACCTTGAAAAAATCTCTGAAATCATCAATAGTCCGGGACATGTGTATGACCAACTGCATGGATTTACCGATACTGTCCTCAAGATACGCCCGGTTGAATTCAGCGGTGCCGTAGGCAAGCGGCAGCTCCTGCAGGTACAGACCAAGCACGTTCAACGGCTGACGCCATTGGTGTGCAATATTACCGATCATCTCGCCCAATGCGGCCCGCCGCCCCTGCAGGATCAAAATCCGATCCTTCCGGCGCAATTCATCGACCGCCTGGTCAATACGCGTATCCAAAGCAGTGTTGAGTTCTTCAAGTTCCCACTGTTTTTCAATAAGCGCATCTCCGATACGCCTCCGCTCGGTAATATCTACCAGGGCAAGGCGAAACTCCTGCCCCGAAGCGGTGGACATGGCTTCGATCTGCACAATGACCGGCTGGGAACCTCCGTTCGTAAGCGCCACTTCACACGATTCCTTGATCTGGCAGGTAAGGACTTCGCCAAGGAAGCCGGTGAAAACTGAACGATATTCGGCGGCAACTAACTGCCCGAAGTGCCGTCCAATCAACGTGGAGCGTACCCCGCCGACAAGAGAGGCACCGGCAAGATTTACGGCATTAATGACACCGTTTTGATCAAGGGTGAAATAGCCGACCGGGGCAAATTCATAGAGATCGGTAAATTTTTCAAGAGCCGTTTCCATCTCGTACCGGGCATGGCGAAGCTCTGCATTTTGCATCTCAAGCTCGATCTGGTGTACCTCAAGCTCATGAACAAGCCGTCGGGTTTCATCTTCGCCATGGAAAAAGCAGGCTTCCGGCAATGTCGTTTTCAGTTGTTTTTCAGCTTTTCTGCGCAGTTCGGCTCGTACTGACATCTGGCTCTTCTCTTTGGCTGTGGCCATGGTATATCCTCCCTCAAACGTACCTATTTAAACTTTTTACTACCTGACGCAAATCTCAGGCAATCTTCTTGGACACCGGCGTATGAACAGTGGCACGTTTGATGAAATATTTTCGAGTTTCATCCGTGCCAAGCAGTAACATGGCAAAGGGAAGCAGCAACAACCAGACGTCTATGCCGACAGGGGCAGAGGCAAACAGGGAATTGCCGACGGGCGTGTAGATAATAAATACCGCCAGCAGCATGTCGGCGGCAATCCCTGCCAGTAGCAGCCGGTTTGAAAAGATTCCCAATGTAAGGATCGAAACGTTGGCTGAACGGCAGGCAAAGGCGTTGGCAATCTGTGTCGCAATGACACCGGCAAGACAGGCCGTGGTTGCCTGCAGGTAAAGCGGGGTCGTGGTCGCCAGCGGCACGTTCCAGTGCCATCCTCCGTGGTACATGACGTAGAAATACGCAGACATTCCCGCAAGGGCCTCCAGCATCCCCAGGCAGAGATACCCCCGCACAAGCACTCCTCTGGTCAGCAGATGTTCGCCTTTGGGCCGGGGAGGACGTTGCATGATGTCGGGCGCCGGTTTTTCCGCCCCGAGGGCCAGTGCCGGGAACATGTCGGTGCCGAGATCTATCGCCAGCATCTGCATGATCGCGAGCGGCAGGGGGATACTGAACACGACATAACCGATATAGGGAATCAATTCCGCTATGTTGGAAGCAAAAATATAGGTGATAAAACTGCGGATATTTTCAAATACGGCGCGCCCCTCCTCTATGGCATGGACTATGGAGGCGAAATTATCGTCCAGAAGGACGATATCGGCTGCCTCCCGGGCGACGCTGGTTCCTGAGAGCCCCATGGCGATGCCGACATGGGCTTTTTTCAGGGCCGGCGCATCATTAACGCCATCCCCGGTCACCGCTACCCGATGCCCTTTCTCGATCAACAGGCTGACGACATGCATCTTGTTCTGGGGTGACATGCGGGCGAAGATCAGATTCTCCTTTTTCAACTCCTCGCATAATTGTTCATCCGGCATGCTGACACACTCATGCCCCTCGATGATGACCGGCTCTCCGGTGATCAAGCCGATGTCCCGGGCAATAGCGGCAGCCGTCGGTCCGGCGTCACCGGTAAACATGATGACCCTGATACCGGCGCTGTGGCAGTTTTTGAGGGCATCCGGCACTTCAGGACGGGGGGGATCAAGCAGTCCCATGAATCCGGCAAAGGTAAGCCCCTCTTCAGGGATATCTCCTGTCGGCAGTTCCTTCAGTTCCTTAAATGCCAGGGCAATCACCCGAAGCCCCCCGGAAGCCATACTCCGCTGCCTGCTCTGAAGATCGTCGCTGGTGTCGGCATCCAACACGATGGGGGCGGATCCCCCCTGGCTAAGCGATGTGCAGAGCGGCAGCACGCTCTCCCCCGCCCCTTTTATCAGCACAAACAGCCTGCCGTCGATCCGGTGAAGGGTAGCCATCCGTTTCCGGTCGGAATCAAACGGGTTCTCTCCCAGCCGTTCGCCGGTCACGGCCCGCTGTGCAACCGCATAGCCGTAGAGCGCCGTCTCGGTCGGGTCTCCCTTGAGCACTCCTTCAGCTGCCACGGTAACATTGCTGCAGAGCTGGGCAACGGTGCATGCCATAGCGCCGTCATCCGGGCACCAGTTACTTTTAACGGTCATCAGATTTTGCGTAAGGGTACCGGTTTTATCAGTGCAGATCAGATCAATCGAACCGAGCGCCTCGACGGCGTTAAGATTTTTCACCAGTGCGTTCCGGTGGGCCATACGCTTGCTCCCCATGGCCAGCGAGAGGGTCACGGTCGGCAGCAATCCTTCGGGAACGGTGGCGATAATGACACCTATGGCAAACAGGAAGTTGTCCCAGAAACCCCGTCCCACCAGGCTGCCTATCAGAAAAAAACCGACGCCGCAGGAAACCGCTATGATCGCTACGATCCGGCTGACTCTGGTAATTTCAATATGGAGCGGGCTGACCTCCTCTACGACCGTACCGGTTATCCGGGCGATCTTGCCGAACTCAGTCGTCATGCCGGTCGCATAGACAACAGCCTTCCCGCTGCCGCTCACCACAAGCGTTCCCGCGAAGAGCAGGTTAGCGCTGTCAAGCAGTTCGCCCTCAAATGGGGCGGCAGTGAGCAACCGGGAATCGGATTCACCGGTCAGCGGAGCATTGTTGACGGTCAGCCTGTTTGTCTCCACGACCCGCGCATCAGCGGGCACCTTGTCCCCCTCTTTCAGCAGCACCAGGTCTCCCGGAACAATTTCGACAGCATCGACTTCCAGCTCTGCTCCCCCCCTGATAACGGCAACGCGGAACGGGAGCATCTTGCGCAGTTCTCCTATCGCTTTTTCGGTGCGGTACTCCTGAACGAAGGTGAAGGTAGCGTTGATGAAGATGACGGCCAGAATGGCAATCCCGAGACGAAGGAGCCCCTCTCCGGGGTGGAGGTATTCGGACAGAAAGCAGAGCGCTGCGGCACTCCAGAGCAGCAAAGCCAGGAAGTGGGTGAATTGCATCGCAAAACGCACGATCATGGGGCGGCCATGCGCCTCGCTGATCTCGTTCAGCCCGTACTCGACGCGTCGATGAATTGCTTCATCGGCGGCAAGACCCTGCGGGGTACTGAGCAGGGTTGAGAACACCTCATCAGGTGAAAGCGCCTGTATTTTCATGACGCTTCAGATTCCGGCGCAGGACGGAACAGGATGCAGTTACAGGGTGGTTGACGCATAACCATACCGGCGGGATTACCGAGGAAAAAACTGTGCAACCTTCCACGTTCACTCGCCCCCATTACTATCAGATCATTGTGACGGGTGATCGCTTCGACCCCGATCGCTTCGGCAATATTGCCCGTGCCGCATCGCTCCAGTACCGTAAGGTGTTGTTGCTGAAGCTGTTCCCGAAATCTGGTGACGCCATCCGGCATCGCCGTGATCCCACGCTTTTTGGAAATATGGAGCAGTGTGATCCGGGCATTGAAACAGCCGGCCACCGCGGCGACAAACATCAGGCGATGTCCCGCAGCGTCACCACCATTGCCAAGCGGCGCCAGAATAGTACCGGGGTGCGGCTTAACCATGGCGACAACGCGCATGATGGCAAGATCCGAGCTGATTGCCTTCAACAGGTGATGAACAACATGCTTCCTGAGCTTTGCCCCATACCGCTCGCCAGGCATCAGATGGTAAAAGACGAGATCAGCTCTCCTCTCCAGCACCCGAGCAGGGAGCAGCTCGCAGATATTTCCGGTCTCGGTTATCCGGGTTACGGAAATGCCCTGTTCCGTGGCAACCGTATAGAGATGATCCATATGCCGGGCCGCGCGACGGATCAGGATCTCGTTACTCTCCTCATCATGGGCGGCATACAACACCAGCCCTGCCTTGCATGCCGCCGCCAGTGAGATGGCATAGCGGGCGGTTACCGTGGAGGCCGAGTGTTCAGTAATGACGGTAAAAATTGTGTGGTAGCTCATTTGAGTCGGGTGGCACGGTTCGGGTAACCCGCGCTATCTCCTTTTTTATCTGTTCATCGCTGCCAGAGTATATGAGTATCTTCAAGAGGGACGGCAACCCCAGGAAAGTGCGGTATGATGCGGGCGGTAAAATCATCGGCAGGGCGTGTTACCAACGTTTGAGTGGTAAACACGTATACATGTTCAGCACCCGCCAACTCCCGGTCGCAGAACATCTCCAACCGGACCGGATTCACGCTGCAGGTCTCGTCTGCGTACAGCCCGACACGAACCGAGTCCGGACCGATCCCCCCCAGATACACCTGGATTTCAAACAGGTGCCACTCGCCATCTGTCACGACGGTCACGGCGCCAAAATGAACGTGACCCCATTCATTCCGTAGTAATTGCCGCCACTCCACTATCCGCACACCCGCCTCACCGTTCAGGGCAGCACGCTCATTATAGGCATCGGCAGCAGGGATATAGTACCGTTCGACATACTCGCGCACCGTACGGTCGGCTGAGAATTGCGGAGTCAGCCGGGCCATGCTCTCCCGCATGCGGGCAAGCCACGCAACCGGAATGCCCTGCCGGTCACGATGGTAAAACTCCGGTACGACCTCCTGTTCGAGACGCTCATACAACGTTTCAGCTTCGGTGGCGTCCCACGCCGGATCGTCGCCATGCTCGCCGCCGTCTCCGAGCGCCCACCCCACCTCCGGTGTGTATGCCTCGGCCCACCAGCCATCCAGCTCGGAGAGATTGATGCCCCCATTAACGAGCACCTTCATACCGCTCGTTCCACACGCCTCCCAGGGGCGGCGGGGCGTGTTGATCCAGACATCAACCCCCTGCGCAAGGTTTTCGCTCAGCAGCATGTTATAGTCACTCAAGAAAATCACGTGACGCCGGACCTCGGGGCGCCGGATAAACTGCATCCACTCCTTGATCATGGCCTGTCCGGTCAGGTCGGCAGGATGGGCCTTACCGGCGAAAACAAGCTGGACCGGGCGGCGCGGATCGGTCAGCAGGCGCACAAGGCGCTCCGGGTCGTGGAGCAGCATGTTGGGCCGCTTATAGGTAGCAAAGCGCCGGGCAAAGCCGAGAGTCAACGCGCAGGGATTAAAGATATGTTTTGCATCGGCAATCACTTCGGGCGCGGCCCCGGAAGCGGCCAGTTGCCGGGACAATCGCTCGCGGGCATATTCCACAAAAGAGTTGGTGGCGGCGATACGAAATTGCCACAGAGTAGCGTCGGATATCCGGCGAATGTCCTGTTCAATGGAACCGGCCATTCCCAGCCAGCGTTTTTTGCCGCAGGCCACCGTCCAGAGTTCGTCGGCTTCCGACGAATCCCAGGTCGGCATGTGAACACCGTTAGTCACATGCCCGACCGGAATTTCATCATGCGGCCACCGCTCAAAAAGCGGCTCAAACAGATGGCGGCTGACTTTCCCGTGCAGGCGGCTCACACCGTTAACCGCCCCGCTACCGCGAATTGCCAGATACGCCATGGTGAAATGTTCCGACGGATCATCCGGATTCCGGCGACCCAGGGCCAGCAGATCCTCTAACGTCACACCGAGTTCCTGCACCGCATACCGACCGAGGTATTGCTTTATGAGAGCCGGTTCAAAATGATCAAATCCGGCGGCTACCGCCGTATGGGTAGTAAAGAGATTTCCGGCCCGCGTGACGGCAAGTGCGACTTCAAACGGGTGCCCGCTCTCGATCATGAAACTGCGGGCACGCTCCAGCACGGCAAAAGCGGCATGCCCTTCATTCAGATGGCAGACTTCAGGCCGCAGGCCAAGTGCGCAGAGCAACCGCCACCCCCCCATCCCGAGCACCAGTTCCTGTTTCAGCCGCAACTCCGCTCCCCCCCCATACAGTTCGCTGGTAATGCCGCGATGGACAGGCACGTTTGCCGCATCATTGCTGTCCAGCAGATACAGCGTGACCCGCCCGACCTGAACCTGCCAGGCGCGCAGCCAGAGCGAGTATCCGGGCAGATCAATCCTCAGCCGCAGCCACTCTCCGCTCGGGTGACGGAGCGGCGTAATCGGCAACTGCCCGGGGTCGTTATAGGGGTAAAGGGCCTGCTGGGCTCCATCCTTATCGATCTCCTGGCGAAAATATCCCTGCTGATAAAGCAGTCCCACACCGACAACCGGTACGCCCAGATCGCTGGCCGCTTTGAGTTGATCACCGGCCACATTACCGAGCCCACCCGAGTAAATGGGGAGCGCTTCGCTTAACATGAATTCCATACTGAAATACGCAACACAGCGTAATGCAGTATCCGGATGATTTGTTTGAAACCATGCGGGGGCCTCATCCTCCTGTTTTTTTGATTGGATGAGGGCATCGACTTTCATGCGGAAGGGCGGATCGGCAAGCGCACTCCGGATTTTATCCCGTGAGACCGTTTGCAGGACATCGCACGGATGATGCGTCAGATCCCACAATACCGGATCCAGATACCGCCAGACCTCATCGGTGGCATGATTCCACGACCAGCGCATATCCAGGGCCAGTTCCACCAAAGAATCGAACCCCTCGACATCTTTAGGGAGAAGAGTGCATATGGGATGACTGACAGGAGTTGGTTTGTTCATGAATTATCCTCAACGCCGTACGTTCTGTAAAAGGCTTCCGCAACTAGCGTGCCAGAGAATAACGAAGGGATGTGACAGCACAACATACTTATTATAAAGAGGTAAATTGAAATACAGGAGGAAAGGAGGAAGGAAAACCCGTCAACGAAGCCTGCCACGAGTAGCATAACTGTACTATATGACGGATCATGCCACGGGGTATCTCTTATAATTGCCGGGCACGTGTCTCATGCTCTTTTTTGCTTTTTTTACTCTTTTTTGCTTGCCAGAGTATGCCGTTCCCGTTATAGTCCCGCCACAATCAGCCAGTCTCCGAGTCGCATCAGCCTAACAGGGATAAATCCTCATGGTCTGTGACCTTCGGGTGTCGCCGGAAACAGCGCCGCCCTCCTTTGAAAAGGGGAACTTGTGCTTGACGTGCCACTTCCGGTGATCCGTCCGCGCCCCTTTTCAATCTTGAGAAGGGGCGTTTCCGTTTTTTATCTCTGAAAAAAGCAATTATGTAACTCCCTTTCTGCCAAATAGGACAGATGTAATTCAGATAACAAAAACAGGGAGACTCATGCAGACGCAGATCCTTATCAGCATTGATGATACCGACAACCTTGAAAGTCCGGGCACCGGTGCTCTGGCGTCACAAATTGCCGCCGATCTGGATACCAACGGCTGGGGAAAAAGCGGTTTTGTCACCCGTCACCAATTACTGGTACACCCCGACATCCCCTACACGTCCCATAACAGCGCCATGTGCTTCACTGCAGTGATCAGGGAAGAGTGCCTGGAGCAGGTATCCCGCTATTCCGCCGAATTTCTTGCCCGGCAGAGCGCCCCCGGATCGGATCCCGGCCTCTGCATTGTCGTGGTCGATCGTCTAAAGAACCCTGAAGAGCTGATCCGTTTCGGTCTATCGGCGAAAAAGTCGGTACTGACCAAGGAAGACGCCTATGAACTCGCCCGACGGATCGGAGTTCATCTTTCCGAGCATGGCGGCACCGGACTGGGAGTGATCGGTGCACTGGCCGGCGCCGGTCTGCGCCTTGGAGGCAATGACGGCCGCTTGAAGGGACAGCTCACCTTCGCAGCGCCCGGCGGTATAGTCAGCGTTGCGGCTCTTTGCGCCCGTGACGACATCCACGAAGTTCGCGCCCTTGATGGCAGCCCGGTGGCAGGCCGGGATATGGTACGGTTGGGGGAAAAGGTAAAAACCGTGCTTCTGGATAGCAAGCCGGTTCTGTTGGTGGTCGCCGACGACGAGTCGGTGAACAGGGCCCGATGGAAAACATGTTCACGCCATTTACTGAAAAACTATTGATCATTTGCCTTGGAAACGTCTTTGGAAATGTATGACTGGACAGGAGCCGCCAAAGCGGCAACAGCGTGCGTTACATTTCTCCCGGATGAGGAAGATGAGCAGATCGCTGACGATCCGCGCACATGCTTGAACTGCCGCTACCGTCGCTGGACCGCAACCTCATATACCTGTTGCAAGGAGAAGATATAGATTTATTTTTGAAGTAGTTGACTGAAAATCAACCGACAACCACATATTTTTCTCCGAGCTGCAATTTCCTGTCAGGGTTTCCCTTATGGAAGACAGCCCTCGGGTTCTGCCGGAAACAGCAGCGCCTTCCTTTCGAAAAGGAGAAACTTCATCCGTGCGCCATTAACAACGTTACGGGAGAGGTCTCTTTCTATCCGGGAAGAGACCTTTTTTTATTACTCGTGACCACACCGAAAAACAAGAAACTCTCCCTCGGGAAAATAGAAGAGTGAGCGTTATTAATTGAACCGGGTATCCCATGAAGAGTGACGTTCTGAACATAGATGGCCTTGGTTACCGCTATCCGGGCGCCTCCACCCCGGCGCTGACCAATGTTTCCTGCGCCATAAAAGCCGGCGAATGTATCTGCCTGACCGGCGATTCCGGGTGCGGCAAAACTACCCTGCTGCTGGCTATCAAGGGGCTCTTGCGTGGCGGCAGCCATTCAGGAACCATCAAGATTGCGCTGCCGGTGAGTCAGGACGCCTGGTCTGTCCCGGTCGGCCTGGTCTTCCAGAAAGCGGAGTCGCAAATTCTTTGCACGACAGTTGCGGAAGAGGTTGCATTCGGACCGGAAAACCTTTGTGCACCTCCGGAGGAGATCGATGTGCGGGTTCGAAAAGCTCTCAGGAGCGTGGGGCTCGACGGTTGTGAAACGCGGAATGTGGAACGGTTTTCAGCCGGCCAGAAACAGAGACTGACCATTGCATCAGTTCTGTCGATGAATCCGTCGCTGCTGCTGCTCGATGAGCCCACCTCGCAACTGGATCGCCAGGGAAAGCAGGAACTGTGCACACTTCTCGCCGGGTTCAAGAAACAGGGCTATACCATTGTCATGACAGAGCATGATCCGCGCCCCTTTACCACTATTATCGACCGTTATCTCCCCATCGCGGATGGCAGATCCGGAGCCCCAACGTTGTCCTTGCCGGATCGCGAACGCTACGAATCGAAAACCGCCGCCAAAACGGAGCCGACTGGTGTAACAGAGAGGGGCGTCGCCATTCACGCCCGTGAGATTGCCCTTTCCTACCCGGAAACCGGTGTGGCGTTGAAACAGGTGAGCCTGAAAGTGCTGCAGGGTGAACGTGTCCATCTGTCTGGCGGCAACGGCGCCGGTAAATCAAGCCTGCTCCGTTGTCTGGCCGGCCTGGAAACGCCCGGCTCCGGGACGGTGGAACTTGCCGGCATTGCCAATCCCCGTCCGGAGCATTTGCCGGGGAAGGTAGGGGTGCTGTTCCAGGATCCTTCGCGTCAGTTATTTGCCGAGAGCGTGCACAACGAAGTGGCGTTCAGCCTGCACCGACTGGGGCATCCGCCCAACGAAATAGAGCGGGTTGTGACGGAGACACTCCGTATCTGCGGAATCGGACATCTTGGTGAACGGGCACCGCTCACCTTGAGTTTCGGGGAGCAGCACCGCGTGGCTCTCGCAGCGGTGATAGCGCCCCGACCCGCTGTCCTCCTGCTGGACGAACCGTTTGCCGGGCTTGATTTCCCCCAACGGCTCTCCCTGCTGGAGATTCTCGCGGAACTACCCGACAGATACGGCGCCACGGTGCTGATCGCATCTCACGATGAACTGCCCGACCACACCTGGGCGGATCGCACCCTGAAGCTGAGCGAAGGTCGCCTTGACGAAACCACCCATTAAAAATCCCGGCCACAAGTTGCTCCGCTCCAGCGACTACGCCTGCCAGTATATGACCCACGACTCGCCGGTCCATCGCCTTGGCGCCGGGTGGAAAATTGCCATTGGCACCCTGCTCAGCACGCTCGCCGTGGGGGTGCGCACCCCCGCCGAGCTTTTGACCCTCGTCGTCGTGGCGCTCGGCTATTACTTTATGGCCCGGCTTACTCTGTTTGACCTGTGGCGTGATGCCCGGTTCTTTGTGCTCCAGGCCGTTCTTATCACCACACTCTACTGCCTGCTCAACGGGCTGTCCAAGGGGTTCTGGCCGGGCGTCCGGCAGTCGGTGCAGATCATTCTCTTCTATATCCCCGGAGCAGTACTCCTGCGCACCACGCGCACCGGCGATATGATGCGCGGATTGCGCCGGGTGGTTTCCTACCGGCTCTCATTCCTGGTGTTCGTCAGTATCAGGTTCGTACCGTTTTTTCTCCGTGAGCTTGACGAGATCATGGCGGCTCAGCGACTGCGGGGAGCACGACTTCTCCCCCGCCAACTCATTGATCCGCGCAACTGGGGAGACCTGTTCCACTGCCTGTTGCTGCCACTTATGGTCCGGGCGCTGAAAACGGCCGACGACGTCTCCCTGTCGGCCGAAGCCCGCGAATTCGGTACACGGAAACAACGTACCTTCATCAACATTCCCCGTCGGGACGAATCAGCGATTACGGCGCCGGAAGGACAACGCCCGGCTTGCCCGGCCGAGGTGCGGTCATGCTGCCGACTGGGACCGGAAGCCCGGAAAGGACTCTCATGAATTCGCACGAACAGGTATTTCTCTGGAACCGTTTCACGTTGCGGGAAGCGTTACTGCTCGGATTCTGCGCCACATTTATAATCCTCACCAGGGCCGGACTACGTCTCCACCTCCATCTCCCAGGGCACGTGATGTTCTTCACGATGTTTTTTTACCTGCTGGCGCGGGGATGTGTGCCGAAAATTGGTGCCGTCACCCTGGTCGGGTTGATCGTCAGCCTGGCGAGTATCCTTCTCGGCATGGGATCCAAGGGGCCGGTAGTCTTTGTCAAGTTCCTCCTCCCGGCATTGCTGGTAGATCTGGCCGGCGCCCTGTTTCCCTCTTTCATCAGCAGCATGGTTGCCTGTGCTCTGGTCGGCGCCCTGGCCGCCGCCCTGCGATCACTCTCCGACACCGGGCTCGAATGGCTGAGCGGCATGGAAGAGGAGGTTCTCCTGCGGAAAACCGTGGTTACGGCATGCCTGTTCGCCCTGTACGGAGGATTCGGCTCGCTGGCGGTACCATCGATCATTCGCAGGCTGCGGAAAAACGGCTTGATCTACCGGGGATCGGATAGGAAGTGGTGAAAACCGACAGGGGAGGAATACGGCGTCTTGCGCCTCTCCTCCTGGCATCCCTGCTCCTCCATCTGGCCATTCTCATCGCGGTCAGCGGCAGCTATCGGGGTCAGCCCGCCGGCAATCTCCCGGCAGCGCCCCTGTTGATCGACTACTGGGACTCCGGGGCAAATCGGGAGCATACGCCACAAAATACACCACCCCGCCCGGTGGCGACTGCGAGGAGTGTTACACCACCGCCAGCGCAGCCGGTCACGCCTCACGGAACGCTGCCGTCACGGATGGTCATCGAAAAAGAGGCTCCAACGGCATTGCCCGGTCAAGGGGAACCATTACGTGATGCCTCCCAGGACGTCAGGAGTCCCCCCATTCCCACCGCGAAGACAGGGAACATGGAGAAGGGTTCCACCACGACCCCTGGCGGAACAGTATCGGGAGCCAGGCCGGGAGCGGGCTCAGGAGGCGGTTCCATTTCGGGTGCGGGCCACCTTGACGGTAGCGGTCCGGGAGGGAAGCAGGGAACCGGCGCATCCGGAACGCAGGGGGACTCGTTGCAACGGCACGGCGCCTACCAGGCACTGTTGAAACGCCTCATCGAGACCCACAAGGAATACCCCTTTGCCGCACGCAGGTCGCGCCGGGAGGGGAGCTGTCAACGACGTTTCGTCCTGAGCCGCACCGGTGCGGTCAAACAGGTGGAAGCGCTCTCATCGTGCGGCCACCAGCTTCTCGATGAGGCCGCAACCCGCGCCATCACGACGGTCGGTATATTCCCCCCGCTGCCGGATGAATTCAGGGGGACCGAGGAAACCTTCACCATCATCATAACCTTCACCCTCGACAGAGGGTGATTACTTGCAATCGCACAAGGAGGAAGAAATGAAGAGGATGAAACTATTAAAGTCGTGGCTGTCGATAATCAGTCTCGTCGTATTGACTGCGGTCATGACCGCCTGTGGTGGCAGTGGCAGTGTTACGTTACCGGGAACCATCAACACTGCGGCTGTTGCAGCCGGCAACGTCACGGTACCCACCCCGACCGGGGTAACGCTGTCGATTCCGGCAGGCACCACATTCACGGATACGTCAGGCAATCCGGTGACCGGCGCCATCACTACCAGCGTGACCTATGCAACCACTGCCGACGCCCTTACCGCAGCGGAGAAAACCCCACCGCCCGACTCGGTCCTGGCTGCCTACGTCGATATCAGCATGGGAACGGTGAAACACTTTTCCAAGTCGATCTCCCTCGCGATCAATGTGCCCACCAGCGTTGCCAAGTCAGGTGATACCATGACGGTCTACAGCTTTGACGGCACTCAATGGAACTTTGAAGGCACCGCAATTGTGGATATCAACGGAAACATAACCCCCACCGTCACCCATTTATCCATCTGGGGTGTGTTCAAGACGCATGCTCCGGCTCAGCCGAGCGGGGTTCAGACAACGGCAGGTGACACCCAGGTAACCGTGAATTGGAGCGCGCTGACCGGCGCCACATCTTACAACATCTATTACGGAACGACCGCCGGAGTTACCACCTCCACCGGAACTAAGATTGCCAATGCGACCAGCCCGGGTGCGATAACGGGGCTGACCAACGGCACAACCTACTACTTTGTTGTCACCGCAGTGAATATCGGCGGAGAGAGCGCCGTATCGAACGAGGCAACCGCTACCCCGGTTGTCGCGCCACCAACAAAACCGGCAGGAATCCTGCTGACCCCGGGTGATGGTAAAGTGACGGTGAATTGGACCACGGTAACCGGCAACACCTACAACATCTATTACGGCACATCAGCCGGTGTCACCACCACATCGGGTACCAAGGTGGCCAATGCAACAAGTGGGCAGGTGATAAGTGGCCTGACCAACGGCACAACATATTACTTTGTCGTTACCGCCGTAAATACCGGTAGCGAGAGCGGTGTGTCGAGCGAAAAATCTGCCGCTCCGGCTGCCGTTCTGCAAGTACCCGCGAGCCCGAACGGACGTGTCGTGACAGCCACCGTGGCAGGCCAGATAAATGTGTCCTGGACTGCCGTGAGTAACACCGCCTCGTACAACGTGTATTACCTCCAGTCGGCCTCGCTGCCGACTAACGCCCAAGTGCTTGCAGGACCGAAACAATCCAGCAGCACCGCATCACTGACCTTGACCGGCCTCACCAGCGGCGCCACCTACAATATACTGATAACAGCGGTAAACACCGCCGGCGAAAGCGGAACACAGACCAAGGCCCTGGCAATAACCGTTCTGTAATTCCATGTGAAGGCATGACGCCACCCCTCGCTGATGCCGGGGGGTAGCGGCTTTATATTTTGCACTCCAGGGGTATATCCCATGAATCTGAAAGTATTGCCGCATATATTGTTAGTGGTTACCAGTTCCCTGTTCCCCCTTTGCCGGGGAGCATCCGCGGCGGAGGCAGAAGAACGCGCCTCCCATTACACCCTCGGCGAGGTGGTCGTTTCCGGGCAGGGCGATGGCGTTCAGGCAAGTCAGACCATGAATACCGTTACCGCCGAGGATATCCGGCAACGGGGCGCCAGGACCCTGGACCAGGCGATCTCCCTGCTCCCCGGCGTGCATGTCAGGATAGGGGGCGAAGGGGTGCCACGTATCGATATCCGCGGTTTCCGGACAAGGCACGTGGTCCTGCTGCTGGATGGCATCCCCATAAACTCGGCCCTTGATCAGCAATTCGATCCGACCATCATCCCCACGGAAAACATCGCGGAGATCAAGCTGACCACCGGCGCCAGCTCGGTGCTCTACGGTCAGGGAGGGCTCGGTGGCGTCATCAACATCATCACGAAAAAGGGGACCACCGGTGTGCAGGGGATGGTTGGCGCCGAAACGGGCGATCATGAGGCCTTCCTTACCAGGACGGGTATCTCTGGGGCCGGAGACACGTTCGATTGGTTCGTCAGCAGCAGTTCGTCCAAAATCGACGCCTTTCCCCTTGCAGCGGATTTCAGGTCCACCCCCGAACAGGGGGCCGGTTATCGTACTAACAGCGACCAGGAACGACACAACGTATTCGGCAACATCGGGTACACCCCGAACAAGGAGTTGTCCCTCGGCCTGACCTTCACCTACTCCCAGGGGCAATTCGGCAAACCGGGCAGTGCGACCAACGATCCCCGTGGTTTCGATCTTTTTGCGTCTCCGCCAAAGCATGAGCGGATCGATGGGTTTGAGGGGTACTCGGTCCAGCTTGCCGCGGATTACGCCATAACGGACCGGCTGAGCATCAGAGGGTGGGCCTTCATCAACCAGATGGATCAGCACGACAACCTGTACGACAATGGAAACTTCAATTCCTTCAGCCTGGTATCAGGCTCCTTCCGTGAGCAGGTCTCAACCACCGTCAAGGGGATATCCCTGCAGCCGAAGTACGACATGGGGAGCATGGGAAGGGTGACGCTCTCCATGGCCGCCGAAGGAGACCGCTGGGAGAACAGCGGCGTTACGACCGTAACCGATCCCGCAACATCGAACCTGGTGTCCGCTCCGCTGAATGCGGACAAATCCCTCGCCATTTATTCGACCGGCCTTGAATATGAGCTCTCACCGTTGCCGGGACTTGGGCTCGTGGCGGGCTACGGACAGTACTGGCAGGCCAGGGACGAACTGAACACCGATGACTACAGCCTGCTTGCCGGTCTTTTTTACGACATCTTGCCGGACACCCGCCTGAAGGCATCTTTCAAGAGGAACATCCGTTTTCCATCCCTTGGCGACCTGTACGACCTTTCCAAGGGCAATCCGAACCTGGCCACCGAACGATCCTGGAGCTATGAGGGCGGGGTGGAACAGAAACTCCCCGGTAACTGCGTTGTGAGCATCACCGGGTTTCATACAACGGCGAACAACCTCATCCAGAACGACCAGCAGATGACCGGCAAGTTCATGAACCTGTCGGAGGTCCGCTTTACGGGAGTTGAACTGGCGGCGACGACGCAATTCGTGAAGGGGCTCCTCCTTCGCGGGTCATATACCTACCTCGACTCCCAGGACTTGTCGCGAGCCGGCCGGGACCAGCAGCAATACACCCCGGGGGACAAGGTGACTCTGGAAGGAAAGTACGACTTCGAGAACGGCTTCTCCCCCTATCTGTCGTTCCTGTACGTGGGTAACCAGTATTTCTACACAAAGAACAACGTTGCCATCGTACAGAAGGCAAAGCTCAACGACTATACCATCGTGAATCTCAAGCTGAGCCAAAGGCTCCTGAACAACAGGGTAACCATGTATGTCGGCGCCAGCAACCTGTTCGATGAGAACTATGAGTCGAGTTACGGCTTGCCGCAGGCGGGCAGGTTTATCTACGGTGGCGTGGAGTTTCGTCTATGATGCGGCTACGAAATGTCAACAGCAGAGTTTCAGGGAGTGTTTTCATGAACCATAGGCACTGGAATCGGGTATTATTGGCCGGGGTAATGTTCCTCTGCCTGTTAACGGGTGGTTGCGGTGACAGCGCCCCGTGGCGGTACAACCCCGGTATTCCGGCCAAGCCGGCCGCTCTTGCGGCAATGACCGGAAACGGCCAGGTCTCCCTCAGTTGGACAGAGAGTCCCGGTGCGGCAGGCTATACCGTTTACTATGGCGCATCGCCGGGGGTCACCATCGCCACGGCCGCCAGGGTCCTCGAAATAAACAGTGCTTCCACCTCCACCATCGTGACCGGGCTGACCAATGATGTCACCTATTATTTCGCCATCACCGCGGACAGTATCAACGGCAAAAGCCCGTTGTCGGACCAGGTGGCCATCGCCCCCTCCCCACCCGGGGCGTTCAAACAGTCCGACCTCTTGGGCGCCTGGCGGTTCAATGTACTGGTCAGCGGGGCCGGGGCCGGATGGATGCGCGGCACTGCCGCCATCGACGGAGCCGGGAATATCAGCATCCTGACCTTTCTCGACAACTCAGGTAACAGCAGTGCCCCGACAGGACTTTTCACTGCCATGACCATCCTGCCGGACGGGACCGTGTTCCAGGCCGGCACGGCAACAGGGTTTCACGGAGAGCTGTCCGCCAACCAGTTCAAGGATACGCTGGTGGGTACCGCCACCACCGCTGCGTCGCGGCAGATCATGATTTTACAGAAGCAGGTCGATGGGATCGTCTTCAGCAGCAGCGACATCAAGGGGACGGGAAAGCAGGGGGCCGGTCCGCTCACCTTTGTCTACCACCAGCTTTCAAGCGGTACAAATCAGGAATGGGAATATGCCGGCGGCCAGGTGGGACAGGACCAGGCCGTTACCTATTCGTCCATCAGCGCGCCGACATCGCGCCAACTGCCGGGAACGGGGAGCAAGGTGGCATCCCTGGCCATCACACCGGACGGTATTGTTACTGAAACGGCGAATGGCGTTCTGCCCCAGCCGGCCGCGGTGATGAGTCACGGGGTCATGTCCGCGGATAAGATGACGGTAGTCGGCGCCATGACCGACGCGAGCGGCGCCTTTGTGCTCAGGGTCATGCAGATGATTCACCCGCCGTCCATTGCGCTTACCTCGTCAGACTATGCCCTGACCTCCCTGGCCGGCTCCTACAGTCTGCACACCCTCACCAGCGGGACAGCCCCCCTCTGGGCGTACGGAACTCTTGGCGTGGACACGACCGGCTCCGTCAGCTTTTCCTCCTATCTGAACAGCAACGCCGGCTTGACTCCGCCCGCTGCATTCATGCTTGCCATGGATCAGCAAGGTACCCTGACGAAAGCCGTTGACACGTCGTACAACGGCAGACTGTCTTATTTCGGTGACATGATCGTCTCGACCCGGACCGATGCCGCGGGGGGCTCCGCTCTCGACATTGCACTGAAGAGATGATCCAAACCACAATCAATCAAGGAGATCTTTCATGTTTCGTTTCTGCATTTTTTTCTGCTCCATACTGACCGCCTGCCAGCTGTTCGCTGCCGAGGCGCCGGACAAGGCTTTACCAAAAGAGAACAAGGTGGTGCGGGCCGCGATCATTGGCGGCATGTCAATTACTACTGAATTGTTCGCGGAAATATCTAAGATGTTCGAAGCCGACACCGGCTACAAGGTGCGGGTGGTGGCCGAAGGCCCGCGACCGGGCCTGGCAGATGCAATGCGCCAGGGTAAGGTCGATTTTCTCACCATGCACTCCGGAGACATCACCACGGATCTGGTAGCCGACGGGTATGCGGTCAACATGCGCCCCTGGGCAAAAAACGACCTCATAATAATCGGTCCCGCATCGGATCCGGCCAGGATCGCCGGGTACAAGGACGGCGCTGCCGCCCTGAAGAGGATCGCCGAGACGGAATCCAATTACGTCGACTTAAAGGGAATCGGCTCCAGGGAACTGGGGAACAGTCTCTGGAAAAAGGCGGGGGTAGAACGGACCGGTAAGTGGGTGATCAAGGACGAGAGCATCGACCACGATGACCTGCTGGGTTTCGTGGAGAGACACAACGCCTACATAATCATCGGGCGCCTGCCGGTGACCACCGGCAAACTGGGGTCGCATAAACTGAAGATCATGGTGGACCGGGATCCGGTCATGCGACGCCCCTACATCGCCATGGAAGCCTCCGCCGAAAGGTTTCCCGATGCCAATGTGAAGGGAGCGCGGGCGCTGTCCGACTACCTGCTTTCCGACAAGGTGCAGGGATTCATGGCCCGGTACGGGAAGGAATATAACGACGGCATCCCCTATTTCCACCCGGTAAAGAGCGCGTTCGAAAGTCATTGAATATGAGCAAATCAGGCCGGAACTGACGCTGCCGCTTCTTATCGCGGCACTGGCCCAGGGTGGAATTGGCAGCAATAGCCCGGCTCAATCCGGCACTGGTCAGTTCTGCATGGACGAAGGGTCGATTAGCAAGGCTCGAAAGAACGAATGTGCAGGCCCAAGATACTTATGAATTTATTGCGGAACCTGACTATTCTGAGCCAACCTCGTCGCAGAGCAGTTGCCTAATATTTTTCAAACTCGTCGTCCATTTTATCCGGACCTGTGTTTCCCAGCTGAAGATTAACTCCTCCGGTGGGTAGTCGATTGCTGGAAGTTGTCTTCAGATTTGATCGAGCATGTGCAATCTGGATTTTGTGCGTTGACTTCCGTGTAACGGCATCCGGTTGCCTCCTCCCTTGATTGCCGATATCAAAGAAGCTGATGGCACTTTGAAGTTGCTCTGCCTGACTGGAGAGTTCTTCAGACGTTGATGCCATTTCCTCGGAGGCACTTGCGTTCTGCTGAATAACCTGGTCAAGCTGCTGGATCGCCTTGTTGATCTGCTCAGCTCCGGTGTCCTGTTCTTTGCTTGAGGCGGTGATTTCCTGTACGAGTTCGGCAGTCCTCTGTATATCCGGTACCATTTTTACCAGCATGTTTCCGGCTTGTTCGGCAATTGCTACGCTGCGTGTGGATAGTCCGGATATTTCGCCGGCGGCAGATTGACTTCGTTCTGCAAGTTTGCGAACTTCTGAGGCAACAACAGCAAAGCCCTTGCCATGTTCACCGGCGCGGGCTGCTTCAATGGCGGCATTTAGTGCCAGCAGGTTCGTCTGACGGGATATCTCTTCGATAATACTGATCTTGGTGGCAATCTCTTTCATTGCTGCCACGGTTTCAATAACGGCTTTCCCACCCTCTTTAGCATCTGCGGAGCTCTTTATAGAAATTTTTTCGGTCTGCATTGCGTTATCCGTATTCTGCCTGATACTGGAAGCCATTTCTTCCATACTTGACGACACTTCTTCAGCGGAGGCTGCCTGTTCTGTCGCCCCCTGGCTCATTTGCTGGGCTGTGGAGGAAAGCTCCTGGCTACCGGAAGCGACATTATCAGCAGCGCTCATTACTTCACCAACAATACTGCTTAACTTGGCCACCATTTCATTAAGTGCTTTGGCCAACTGTCCTATTTCATCTTTCTGAGTTAAATCTATTTTCTGTGTCAGGTCACCGGCGGCAACAGCCTGGGCAAAGAGAACACCTTTGTTTAACGGATTGCTGATAATTTTGGATATAACTATCCCAAACAAAATAGCAAGAACTGCACCAGCTATTGCAAAGCCTATCATGAGGCGTGTAGCCGACGCAGCTACTTCACCATTTTCTTCATCTATAATCTTGGCCTGTTTCATCTTCGCTTCTTGAAGTTTATCGAGCGCTTCCTGTTCGTCGGACGCTGCTTTTTTCCCATCGGTTTTAATAATAACGAGAGCTTCAGCATCTTTATCAGCTATGGCAAGAGGCTCCACTCGATCAATTATTTTGCCGTATACTTCACGGGTTTTTTTGAATTCTTCAAATAGTTTACGTCCTTCATCAGTCAAAATAGTCTTTTCAAAAGCAGTCGCTTTCTCAGACAGATCTGCACGCAGCTTTTTAATCAGCTCAATTGCGGCCTGTTTGTCCGCATGGGAATCTGCACCTACCAGCTCTCGCAGGTTTATGCGGATGCGTTGAAAGTCGATGGACATATCTCCAAGATCACTGATCGGCATCGTTATTTTTTGATACAGTTTAGTACCGGCGTCGTCCATTTTTTTAATTTCCACTACGCCAACAGTTCCGATGATCCCGGCAATTATTGCAACAACGAGAAATGCTAATAACAGTTTTACGCTGATTTTAAGGTCGTAGTACCAGTTCATAGTGAACCTCCATTATGTAATTGTCTGAAATGGTTATTACTCAGCTTTATCGTGGTTTTGCAACGCATCAAGTTCAACTGCAGAAAAGACTTTGTCAATATCCAAAATCATTACAAATCGACCGTCATGTTTTCCCATCCCCGAAATAAATTCGGTCTTAAAATGTGACCCGATATGTGGTGCAGACTCGACTTGAGACGCCTCCATCTCAATAACTTCCTGTACACTGTCTGCAACTGCTCCAAGAACAATACTCTCACCGTCCATATTCACTTCAACCACAATGATACAGGTATTAACGGTCTGGGCTGCTTCCCGCATATTGAACTTAAGGCGCAAATCGATGACAGGCACTACACAGCCGCGAAGATTAATAACACCACGCATGAATACAGGCACCTGTGGCACCTTGGTGATGCTCGGAATTTCCAGAATTTCACGGACTCTACTTACATCAACGGCAAATACCTCTCCGTCCAGTACAAACGTCAGGTACTGAGTTACATCTGATTCTTCAGCCATTTGTGCCTCCTCTCTTGTTTAGAACACAGACTGACGGCTATACATCCGAGCACCGTGGAGCCATGGCATATCCATGTTCGAAACGTCTCTGCTGATAAGAAGTATCAAGATAGAATTGATGATGGCAACGACTGACAGGCAGGCGGTGAGCGTTCACCGAAACATCCGGAACAATGATTTGCTCTGGATGAAACATGGCGAAAATAGATGACGTACAGGGTGGCAGGTACTGAATACGTTGTTTCTGCGTAAGGAGAGAGCGTTGATAAAATTTGTTGCAGGTCCGGATTTGTTACATTCAGGCAGACTGCGTTGATTACTTTCTGACTAATCGCTGGGAAGTGAGAGTGAGGAACCGATGAGTCCACATGGCACTGAACTTGAGTCCGTAGACACAAATACAGCATCAGCACCGCAACCAGTACTGTTTTTGAGAGAATATGATGAATGACCATTTATTATGTATACCTCTTAAATTGTATAATGCAAATTTATTTTGGCTACATCATAAAGAAGAAAGTGCACCACCTGCTGTGGGTTTATTCACGCAGTACGTCAGAAGGTCAAGCTCGCAGAGAAGATCTATCAAGGGTTTTTTGCGGATAGGTTTAATAAGATACCCGTCACACTGCTCACTGAAAGCGGAAAATATTACCTTGCTGTTGTCCATGGCGGTGGTCATGATTATTTTGGTAGGGTCAACGATCCTCCGCTCTTCTTCCAGGTTCCGAATATGTTTTAACACCTCTTTGCCATCCATTACCGGCATCATAATATCCAGAGTGATCAGATCATATTTTTCCCCTTCGTCAGTTGCCTTAACGAACGCTTTGATTGCCTCCGAGCCATCCGTGGCAAGATCACAATCACCAAATGGAGATAGTAATTTATGGATAATTTTGCGGTTTATCACGTTGTCATCCACTATCAATATTTTAAGGCTCTTGCGTTTTTGTTGCGTTGATGCGTCGTTAGTTTGCCGTGCCCGGTGAAACCGTTCAACTTTACTCCAATACTCCATCTGGTGAAGCTTTTGAAGTCCAATCCCGTAATTGAGCTTCCATTCAGGATTATTATCGGCTGCATTTGTCAGGACATCCAGGCAATTCGATTTTGCTTCGGGAGACAGACCATAATATAAAATAGCCAGAATCTGAACGAGCCAGTCTTTTGAAATATTGATGCATCGTCCCTGCACACCGGTAACTTTTATTCCCCTTTTAGTAAGTGCCGCTTTGATCCTCGCCGCTGTGCCGACCTCATAATCCAGGCCGGTGCGAAACTCCAGTATACCGTTTTTCTTGGCAGTACTTTGCTCACGGTCACTCTCTAAAACTATTTTTCCGGTAAAAATATCCATGGACAGAATCAATTTTTGATCAATGTGTGGTGTCATTGGACCCTCTATAAAAATAGGAGCGGCTTGGAATACAACGTACAGTCCCGTAGAATCATGCTTTTTCTCGTTTAAATGTGCTTTTCGCTACACCCCAACCATTTGTCCAGCATCTCCGCTACGTCACTTTTTTTCATCGGTTTTGCCAGATAGTCATTCATACCGGCATCGAGGCACTGTTCGCGATCTCCCTTCATCGCGTTGGCCGTCATGGCAATAATCGGCACCGCATGGTTGAGGACTTTTGACTCTGGCCCCCGAATTACCGCCGTCGCAGTGAAACCATCCATCTCCGGCATCTGACAATCCATGAATACAATGTCATAATTGATCAACTCAAGTGCTTGAACAGCTTCAAGCCCATCAGCAACGACATCCGCCTTGTAACCGAGTTTGTTCAGGATATTTTGTGCCACCTTCTGATTGATGATATTGTCTTCCGCCATCAGGATGCGGGCACTTTTTCTGGTAATTTCAGCAACGGTATGTCGAGTGATGATCCCGGCTTTTTGCGTGTCGCCAACCGCTTTGTTCAACACAAGCACAATGCAGTCATAGAGCAATGACTGCCTGATTGGCTTGGTTAGATAGCCGACAAAGCCGATCTTCTCGAAAACTCCGGCGTCACCACGCTGGGCTAAAGATGTCACCATAACCAGCAAAGTCGACTCCAGAAGCGGATCGGCCTTAATCAGTCGACCAAGTTCCTGTCCATCCATACCAGGCATCTCAAAATCGAGCAGGGCCATTCGGTATGGTTCTCCCCGTCCAACCGCTTCACGCAGCATCACAAGAGCGCTCTCGCCGTCAGCGGCAGCATCGTAGCGGCATCCCCAACTACGTAACAGTGACGTCATCAGCGTACGATTGGTTGCATTATCGTCCACGACCAGTATCCTGGTTCCGGATATGTCTGCATGCGGCATAACTTTCGTGACAGCCGGAGACTCCGGCGCTTTTTCAAAACGGGCGGTAAACCAGAAGGTCGAACCGACCCCCACCTCGCTTTCAATACCGATCTCGCCACCCATAAGCTCCACAAGTTGCTTGCAGATTGCCAGCCCGAGACCGGTACCGCCGTATTTCCTGGTAGTAGATCCATCCGCCTGGGTAAAAGGTGCAAAAATCTCCGCGAATCTCTCCTCCGGAATCCCAATGCCGGTATCTTTTACTTCAAACCGGAGCAGTACGGTGCCATCTTCACCTCGTTCCGATGTAAACTGACTGCTGATGACCACTTCACCTCTGTGGGTAAATTTAACGGCGTTTCCCGCCAGGTTGGTAATTATCTGCCGCAATCTCCCTGGGTCCCCTTTAATATACGATGGCAATGCGGGATCAATTCGGCATATCAGCTCCAAATGGGCATTTGAAGCTCTCATCGACAACATGTCAGTGGTATCTTCCAGTGTTGTCCGTAAATCAAAGTCAATTATTTCAAGATCCAGTTTCCCCGCTTCGATTTTTGAAAAATCAAGGATGTCATTGAGTAATGCCAACAGATTCTCACCACTTTTATGGATAAGCTCGGCAAATTGAGACTGTTCCTCACTGAGATCGGAATCAAGAAGCAGACCGGTCATGCCGATCACTCCGTTCAACGGTGTGCGAATCTCATGGCTCATGGTAGCCAGGAACTGGCTTTTTGCAGAGGTAGCCTCTTCGGCAGTTTGCAGTGCCACGGCAAGTTCGACATTTTTCCGCTCCATCATGGTGGCAAATTCAAACAACTGTCTTTCGGCCTGCTTGCGATCGGTGATGTCATGCAGGCAGAGCAGCAGTTGATTTTCGTTGATGGGGGTGATGGACCCCATAAGAACTATTTCCCGTCGAAGATTGTCACGTTCAATGGTAAATAAATGCTCCTCGTTGAAATGTGCCGTTCCGGTCGCAAAGGCGTCTATTATGGATGACTGTAATGTGCACTGTTGGCAGTTCACCCCGTAACCGCACCCCCGCGGATCGTCTTTCGCATTGATACAGCCGAAGACACCGCAGGCGTGCCCCCCTTTCAGGTCATCTTCCGGGATTTCGGTAAAGGCGGAGAATGCCATATTTGCATAGAGAATGTGCCGATCGGAATCTATCAGGCACATCATAATTGGTGCATTGTCATAAATAGCTTTAAGCTCAGCCTGACTGCGATGCAGTGCTAACTCTACCAGCTTGCGCCGAGTGAAATCCCGATTACTGGCACGGCGACCAAGAATCTTACCATCTCTGCCTGCAACCTCCTGACAGAGGTGCTCAATCCAGCGTTCTTCTCCGCTTCGGGTCGTAATACGGAATAACAGATTTTGGCAATTCTGTACCCTGTTTCCGTTGGAATCCGGCTCAAGATGGTGTATGTACGCATGGCGATCATCAGGATGAATTATCCTGATAAAAAGGTCGGGATCCTGCCGAAACTCATCTGCCGTATAGCCGGTTATGCGCTCGCATGAAGGCGAGGAATAGATCAGGTCGCCATCTGGCCCCCTCCAGAATTCCCAATCATACGTGTGGTCTGCCATGGTACGGAATTTTTCTTCATTCGAAACCAAATCCTGCCTGCTCTGTTCCATCTCATCCAATAACTGATTGAACGAGTGAGCCAATTGACCTATCTCGTCATACTGATTTTCATCAAGTCGCAGCTGTTTATTCGAACCGGCGTGCGTCATGGCCAGAATTTGTTGTGTAAAGAGGACAAGCGGCCGGGAAACTCCCACGCCATGTCTCCAGGAAATAACTATGGCCAGAAGCAGGATAATCAGCATGCCTAGCAGATAAAAGTTTCTGAAGTCGGTTATTGATCGATAGGCTTCATCTACCGGATAATTGGCCGCCAAAATCCATCCCGTACTTTGTAACCGCTTGAAAGAAGCCAGAAAACACAAACCTTTCGAGTTTACTGTTTCTCCGGAACCTTCAAAACCTTCCACGGCCCGGTCAAAAAGTTCGTTTTTTCCCGGCGTGACATCCTGCTTCATGATGCGCGTGGGGTCCGGGTGTAAAATTATGGTGCGGTCCGGGGCAAACAGGTACAAGTATCCGGTTTTTCCGACTTTCTGGTCGATCAAGGCGTGCAGGAATGTTTTTTCAGACAGCAGATCGATGGTACCGCCAAGGATGGCAGCCAGACGGCCAGTGGCATCAAATACCGGGGCCGTCATCATGATGACCGGGTGATTGTTCTTAGTTGAGATATACGGGGCGGAAATCTGCGGTTTACCCGTGCTGACGGTTTTTTTGTAATACTCCCGATAAGAAAAATCCCTCCCCTGACGTCCCACGTCGGGCTCTTCGGCAAATATTTTGCCCTCGGGGGTAAACAGGACAAGTCCATTGGTGAAGATATATTTGGTGCCGGCACGGTTTGCCAGCCAGACATGTGCATCCCCGGTGGCATTCAGCGTCTTTGGAGGCAGTACTGCGGCAACATTGATCAAGGCATTATGCGCAGTCGTTATCGAATGGTCAATATTCCGTGCCAGCAAGGTAACCGTTGAAAATTGCTGGTCCAATATCAGCCTTTGCGTTGCATGGCGGAAATAGGTGTACGTTCCAATGGCAATCGTAACAAGTAACATCGCGCAAAGCAGTACCGTATGTACTATCAGTTTTTTGCTGATGCCGGTGAAATTCATACCGCTTTCCCCCCCAAACCATCTGCACATTCCAGCAGTGTTACTTTCAGCTTCGTTCTGGAGAGAGACTTCGTTTCATATTTCACCGTTCCTAACCCCTTCAGTTGATTCGGGCTGTCAGAGGCATCAACCGCTGACAAAATAATCGCCGGGATCGTTATGTTTGAGGTGTGCACATGCTTCAGCATTTCCAGCCCATCCATCACCGGCATCGTGATATCGGTGATGATGATATCCGGATGATGCGTATGGTAGGCCTCCAACCCTTCGGCGCCATTTTTCGCGGTTATCAGCACACCGACAATACTGGACAGGAACAGACTGTACATCTCCCGCGTTACCTCGTCATCTTCAACATATAACACGGTAAGACGACTCAAGAGATCCAGATTTTGACTGCCGACTTCAATGGTTTTTCTCTGTAACAACCGTGCCGGTGAAAGCCATTTTTCAAGGGCAGCGGCAAGCACCTCTTTTTTGATCGGTTTTGGCAGATAGTCATCCATACCGGCTTCAAGACACTTGTCATGATCCTCTTTCATGACATTGGCTGTCATGGCGATGACCGGCACGTTATGATTGAGAACCCCGGAGTGTTGATCGCGGATTATTCCCGTCGCCTCAAAACCGCCCATGTTCGGCATCATGCAATCCATCAGCACCAGATCATAGGCAGTGATCGACAGTGCATTCACCGCTTCCTGCCCGTCGGCAACCACATCCGCCGTGTATCCCGGCGATTTCAGCAGATGGAGAGCGACTCTTTGATTAATAACGTTGTCTTCTGCCAAAAGGATACGTGCGGTGAGATCGTTTAAACTTGCAGCAACCCGTGGCAGAGCGAGCTGCGCATGCGTAGTGACCTCCTCGGCGGCTTTCAAGTCCTCAGCGCTCTGCTTTTCAAACCGGGCAGTAAACCAGAAGACAGATCCTTTCCCCTCTTCACTGGAAACTCCTATCTCGCCCCCCATCAACTCTGCCAGTTGTTTGCAGATAGCCAGTCCCAGGCCGGTACCTCCATATTTACGGGTGGTGGAGTCATCCACCTGGGTAAAAGGGGCAAAGATAGAGTCAAGGCGGGACGCCGGTATGCCAATGCCGGTATCTCTGATTGCAAACCTGATTGTCACGAAACACTCTTCGTCCGATACGAGCGACGCGGTGACGGTAACAGTGCCCTGCTCGGTGAACTTCAAGGCGTTGCCGACCAGGTTGGTAACAACCTGCCGGACTCTGGTCGGGTCCCCCTTCAGAATGATCGGTATACCGGGCTCAATGTCGCAGGTTAATACAATCCCTGCATTATCAGCTCGATAGGACATTAACAGTTTAATATCATTCAGTATAAGTTGCAGATTGAAGTAGATCAGTTCCAGATCAAGCTTGCCTGCCTCAATTCTGGAAAAATCAAGGATTTCATCAATCAATATCAGCAGATTTTCACCACTTCTGGAGATAATCTCGGCGTAATCGCGTTGCTCCATGCTCAGATCGGTTTCCAAAAGAAGACTGGACATGCCGACTACCCCATTCATCGGAGTGCGGATTTCATGACTCATAATGGCCAAAAACGCACTTTTGGCGGCGTTGGCACAATCAGCCTTCTCCTTTGCTTCCAGGAGATTAGAATTCAAGCTCCGGAGATTGGCTTCAGACTCAAACAGTTGTTCAGTTTGCAGCGTCAGTTTGAGATGGTGAACCTCAAGCTCCTCTTGTGCTCTCATCAGGCTTTCATTTTGCAGCTCTACTTCAATCTGCCGGTCCTGCAGATCTTCTTCGGCCAGTCTCCGGGCGGTAATATCTTCCATTGCAAGCAGGATAATATTCGAGCCGACCGTCTTGCGATAAATCTGCTTTGCATTAAGCAGGACAGTTTTACGGCCTATACCTTGAAAGGAATGATCGATTTCATAGTCATGAATCTCGGAATGGAGAGGTATAATTTCCCCGAGAAGTTTCCGCAAATCGGGAATGTCCCACTGACCATTGCCGAGATCATAGATGAACTTATTGATCGTTTCTTCCGGAGTGACGAGGAAAGCCTCGTAGAAGCTTCTATTGGCACTGAGAATTGTCAGGTCGGCATGAAGCACGACCATCGGTTCACGCACCGTATTAACAATGTTTTCAACATATTCCAGACTTTCATTATTCTGGGCTATTATTTCCCGAAGATTTTCGACCATTACCTTTAATGCCCAAAGGACACCTGACCGGTTGTCGTCTTCCGCCCGTATCGTTATGGACAGGTCGCCATGTGCCACCGTCTCGGCTATTTTACGGAGCTCAGCCGGTTCAGCCCCCAGATCCCGTAACAACCGCTTGATGATCGCTCCTGCCAACGTTCCAATAAGCAGTAAACTGACGACCATGATAATGACCGCATATCCACATCCCTTCTCGTAGACATCCTCATACTCCAGATGTTTCGTGTCTGCAATAGCCCGCTCGATCGCTGCCAGCGCCGATAGTTTTCCGAGAAGCGGGTCTATGTACTGATAAACGCCGGTCGAGTGAAAACGTATGAGCTCCGCCTTATTCCCGCTGTCAAATAAGGCTCCAAGCTTGACGAGATCAGCGTTCGCACGTTGCATCAACGGCACAAGCTCCACTATCAGTTCCTGCTCTGCGGGGGTAGTCTCCGTGCCGAGATACGCCTTCCATTGGTCGGCGATCAATTTCTGCGCTTCTGCCGTCCTCTTGCGCCCTTCCTCCCAGGGAATCAGGTTTTCTCCGGTTTTACGCACCGTCGTGAGTAAGGCTGTCCTGTAATTGTTTGCAATGGTGTTGATTTGTAAAATCGGCACCAAACGTTCATTGTACAACTCGTTGATCGCGTTGTAGCCAAACCCGGAGACATAGAGTCCTAATGCAACAATGGTAATTACGACAAAATACATCACCGCCATCAGCAATAAAAGTCTTGTTCGAATTTTCATCCGATTGACTCCGATAATCGCACCGGGGGCATTTTTCCGGCTCTATCCGCATCGGAGATGAACAACACCAGAGCTACAAACATCTGTTCTTGATCTCCGTAATGGTCAGGCTGATAACCCGCTCCAACTCCGGGAGTATTTCAGATGCCGTCTTCAAATCACCCTCCTTTGCCGCCGTTTCAATCCTCAAACAAACATCCCTCAGCGCCGGCGCATATATATTGGCCGACAGACCTTTCATTGTGTGCGCCTGATTGCGGGTGGCTGCAGCGTCGTCAGCTTCAACGTGGGAACGCAATATATCAAGTTCGTTGGGTAATGACTCTATTGTTTCGTCAAGAATCGAGCACATAAACTCAATATCGTTATCCATACTTTCAAGCAGTTCTTCCTTTTCAAATAATATCAGCTCCTGCATAGTATCCTCCTTCATCGGGTCATCGGTGAGCCATGCAGAGATTAAATGGCATCGTCCGACTTCAGCATTTAATATTTGCTCCTGATCTTCTCAATAGTCAGGCTGAAAATCAGTTCCAGATCGGGCAGGATTTCACGCGCCGTCTCAATATCGCCTCCCTTTGCCGCCGTTTCAATCCTCAAACAGGTTTCCCGGAGAGACGGTGCATAGATGTTGGCCGCCACGCCCTTCATTGTATGCGCCTGGCCTCGGATTGCCACAGCGTCGTTACCTTCTAATAGTGAGCGTAATGTTTCAAGTTCATCGGGCAACGACTCTATGGCGTCACCCAGTATGGATCGCATAAATTCACTGTCATTATCCATGGATTCCAACATATCCCCTTCATTAAACAGCTCCGGCTCCGGAGTGGCGCCCGTTTGTGCCGAAATTTCAACCGGCTGTACGGAGCTGTACTCCAGCCATTTTTCAATCAACTCCGCAAGGAGCTCCTTTTTAATAGGTTTGGACAAATAATCATTCATTCCGGATGAGAGACACTTTTGGCGGTCATCCTGAGTCGCATTTGCCGTCATCGCTATTATCGGGATCTATTGTTAAACTGTTCCGGGCTTGCGTCACGGATTGCTGCCGTTGCCTCGAAACCGTTCATTACCGGCATCAGACAATCCATGAGTATCAGATCGTAATTTATCATTTCGAGGGCCCGA
>CAIYZD010000309.1 GCA_903930585.1 uncultured Geobacteraceae bacterium
CCAAGAAGTCCGAATCCAACACCGGATGACCTGTAATATCCGTTGGATCCACTCCGTCAATGCGGTAACGCATCGCGCCACCCTCCGCGGTAATGAATGCCTTAGCGGCCGAATCCCCGACAGCCGGGTTGTAAACCGCCGGATTCAAACTCGCCACCCCTACATCAACACTGACTTCCTCAAAACCAATAGAATCTCCAGTCATGGCTTTACTCCTTTCTAAGTACTGTTAATATTTCCTCGTTTTGTTTGGCCACGTCCACTAAGACCTGACCTACCTTATAAAGCATCCGCTCCCTGCGGTCGCTCAACTCCACCGGCAAATACCTTGTCGCCTCATCATGTTCAAGCCTGCACAACTTGCAGTATTTATCAATCGGCTGGACAAGATCACCGTTGACCTTGTGATGCGTGATCACGCAACTGTGGCAAGACGAAGCCGCCGGACAATTCTTCCAGCAACCGGTGTATTCTTTATTGATGCTCAAGAACACGCCTCGGATAAACGGTCTATCCTCAAAGATGTTGCCCAGCTTAAACACCCGTGCGCTGGCCGCGCGGTGACACGGATACACATCCCCGTCAGACAATATCGCCAGATAGGATTTCCCCGCTTCACAGAAATTCGACTCCGGCGGCACCTCATCGTTCACGATCTTGAGAGGTTTATCGATAAACGCGATCTGAAGCGGAATCCCCTGCCGCTGGCAATACCTGCGGTAGTGATACAGCTGATTGAGCTGATAGGCATATTTTTGAACCGCCTCATCCGTCCAGTCCGCTTCCATGACCGCATGGTGCATGATCTTCTGCACCCCGACATCCTGATGCAGAAACTGCACATTGATCGACAACCGGCCGACCGTCTTAGGCGTATACGTCATCCGCACGCCTAAGTCCGGAAACACTGCGAGCATCTTCTTTGTGTTCTCAATGACCTTTGCCCAGTTGCCTTTTCGATGCTCCATGGTCGTGATCTCATCGCCGTCACAACTGACCTGAATTGAAAACTGAAGCTCTTTGAATTGCTGAAAGACCTCCTCATCAAAGAACGTGCCATTCGTAGACACGCTGAAGACCGCCATGTGCCTGCCATCGATATCCGGCCAGAGTTCCCGGGCATACCGCGCCAAGTCCAAAACCGTCTGCGGGAATAACAGCGGCTCACCACCGAAGAACGTGACCTGAAGCCCGTCCGGACTGATTACCTTCATTCGATCTAAAATCTTTTTGCCCTGATCCACCGAAAGCACGCCGTCGCTTTTTGGATGAAAGCAATACTCACAATCCATGTTGCACCGCTCTGTCACAAACAAGTCGATACTCCGGATTTCATTCTTATTCTTACCGCCTACTAAACTCTGCATAAACGCTCCCCTTTCTCGATCTCGATGTAACGCTTGGTTATTTTGAAAAGCACCCGGCACATCTTGCAAAATGACGGCTCGGGTTTAAACATATCGCCCATCCATTCAAGGTTTAGTCCGAGACACTTGTTGCGCGGGCATAAACCGTAAAGCTCACATCCTTGGCAATGCTGACCCAGATACTTCTCCCGATCCGCATCGATCGCCCAAGCCAAGTCCAGACGCGAATAATCAATACCTGAATCGATATCGCCCAGCTTGTTATGCTGGCAAATGTACATGTTGTCGCACTGCCAAATACCGCCTGCGGTATCAATGAACAGCCTCTCCAGCCCTGACCGGCAATAATGGAACGGCCGCACCTGCGACTTTAAGCCAAACTCCTTGAAATACAGATTGCTATGCAAGGCCGGGTTCATAGCTCGGTACAACACCTCATCGTGTCGGTATTTCTCAAGAAGCCGGAAATACTCATCCGCAAACCTCTCCAAATCTTCCTCTTTATGCTCAACCCGGGTTGCTAAATCGATCGTGATATTACGAGTCACATTCTCGACGAGATAATCAAAATCCTCGACGAACCGGTCATATCGAGTGA
>CAIYZD010000310.1 GCA_903930585.1 uncultured Geobacteraceae bacterium
AGATCTTCTAAAATCTTAGTGACAAACGGTATGTCAACTGTATTGTCAACAACAGCTGTCCTGCATGGAAGGCATTCGGTTAATTCTTTCACAACTCTCGCCAGTTCAACGGCAAATACTTCCAGAATACTCTTCATCTCCGATTCCTGATCACCCTGGAGCATGGCGGTTTCGAGTCGCAGCGCCAGAACCCCCAACTCCAGTGCGCCCATACTTCCCGCATCTCCCTTTACCGTATGTACAAGACGATATGCCAGTTCCACATCTCCATCGGTCAGGGCGTCTTTTATCAATGTTGCTGAATTCCATTGATTCTCGGCGAACGCACGTAAAATCCATAAATAAAGATCGCCATCCCCATCAAGAAGATCAAGCGCACCAACCACATCAAATCCTGCGATAATAGGGATGAGTGGTTTTTCATTGTTGGTACTTCTGAATGCTTCAATATATGGTGTATCTATTTTACGTTTTCCAAGAAAAGCACCTATGGTTTGCATCATGATCCGGGCATTAATCGGTTTAGTGATATACGCATTCATTCCATCCTGCAGAAATTTTTCCTGATCCTCCAGCATTGCATGAGCTGTCATGGCAATAATAGGTAACGCTGCAAAACGCTTGTCCGATCTGATAAGCCGAGTAGCCTCATTTCCATCCATTATCGGCATTTGGATATCCATCAGTACGGCATCGTAACGTGTACTTCCATTTATTATCATCGACACAGCTTCCCTGCCATTTTCAGCTATATGGACATCTATACCGGTATCTTTCAGGAGCTCGACAACCAGTTGTCGATTGATCGGGTTGTCTTCTACCAGCAGGAGACAGGAACCGGAATAGTCAAAATACCATTCGCTCTCCTGCTCATTTTCTGTACACACACGAGAACACTGTCCCGTATCATTTTCGTGACAGATGCCAAGGCAGACCGTGAAATTGAAAGTACTTCCCATACCCGGAGTGCTCTCGCACCATATTTCACCACCCATCAACTCGACCAGTTGCTTCGATACGGACAGCCCTAATCCTGTACCGCCAAAACGGCGGGTCGTGCTGCCATCAGCCTGTGTGAACGATTGGAAAAGCTTTTCAATCTGTTCAGGCGATATTCCAATGCCGGTGTCTTGAACTGAGAATTTCAGCTGCACGTGATCATTTAGTTCTGACAGCAGTGTGATATCAAACCGCACTTCACCCTGTTCCGTGAATTTGATGGCATTACTCAAAAGGTTCACAATTATCTGGCCAAGACGATGCGGATCTCCAACCAGACAGGAATTGACCTCATGTTGAATTTTTACCAACAATTTAAGATCTTTATCAGTCGCCTTCTGCTGTACCATGCTGAGCGCGTTGGTAATCATACTGTTCAACTTGAGCGGGATGTGCTCCATGTGTAACTGGCCGGCTTCTATCTTGGAAAAATCGAGGATATCGTTGATAATAGTAAGAAGAGACTCTCCGGCAGTTTGGATTTTTTTAACATAATCAAGTTGGTAGAGCGATAAGTCTGTCTTGAGAGTGAGAGCCGAAAACCCGATAATTGCATTGAGCGGTGTTCGTATTTCATGGCTCATATTAGCGAGAAATTGTGATTTCAAGCGATTGGATGCGTTTGCCGCTTCTTTTGCGGCCATAAGCTCCTCTTCAGCCTGTTTGCGCCAGGTTATATCGAGAATATAACCACTCCAAATGGCAGGTACACCGGGTGCGGCTGGGTTAGGCCGTGAAGAGATCTGCAACCACTTCATACGTTTGGATTTTGTAATGATCCGTACTTCCAGGTAAAAATTTCGCCCTGCCCGGTTGGCGGCAATGTCCTCCTCACGCAGTCGCTCTATATCATCGCTGTGAACCATATTCCAAAACAAGTTCATATCCTGGAGTAGTTCCGTATCGTCCAATTCCAAGACATCGTGACAATTCGGACTCACGTAAAGGAATCTGCTTTTACCGTCAGGATAAAGGATGTAGTCATACAACATCGCCGGCACCGTTGAAACAATCCGATGGTAACGTCTTTCACTTTCCTTAAGTTCCTCGGCTATCTCTCTTTGTTCCGTAACATCTTCCTTGATCGCGACAAAATGAGTGATAATCCCTTGTTCGTTCTTTATTGGAGAAATGGAAGCATGCTCCCAGAATATGTCTCCATTTTTTTTCTTGTTACAAAACTCACCAGTCCAATCTTGCCCGGCACAAATTGTCTCCCACATTTCACGGTAAAACTCTTTTGTCTGTACCCCCGTTTTGAGTATGTTCGGATTATGACTAAGAACTTCTTCCGATGAATATCCAGTAATTTCTGTGAATTTTGGATTGACATATTCGATCAATCCATCACGATCGGTAATTACAATTGCTGTCGGGCTGTGCTCGACCGCGATAAAAAGCTGTTGGAGTTTTTTATTGGTAACAATTGCTTTTGAATGTGCTTCCTGTAAACAAATGTTCTGCGCTGAAACATTCTGCATTAACCGGTTTATACAGCGGAAAGAGCGCACCATGAAAAAGATCATCGTGGTAAGAAGTAAGGTTGCAATCCAACCAAAAGCCCTTACCAACGAAAAAGAGTTGATTTCGTCCGGGAGTTTGACGACAAGTTGCCACTTACCGCCTGGAACGATGACATCCATTTTAGGGGCATCCGTATCAAACAGACGGGGATCGCCATAAAACGGTTCACCGCCGGTACCCTTTCCATCTCGTCCACGCAGAGCAATCTGCCCGGTATGCATAGGGATCAGACGCTCTATCGCCGAGAACAAGCTGTTCACATCAATAACCGTACTGATTAATCCCCAGTATTTACCCTCAAAAAAAACCGGAATGTCGTAAATGAGCCCCACACCCCCCTGGACCAGATTGAGCGGTCCGCGGAGGCGCGGCTTTCCTTCGAGAATTGTTTGTTTAACCGTCTGCCATTGCGTCGGAACATCAGGAAAATAAAGACCAATGGCATTTTCGTTACCGGAAATTGGAACGACTTGTGTCAGCCTGTTGCCGGGAGCCAGTCCGATGTTGCGTATATGCCGCCCGCGTTCGTACAGCAGCTTGAGCATGGAGTCAACTTCCGATTCCCGAATGGCACCATGCCGGGTAATGACATAGGATTCAATACCTTTGGACAGATATGCAGAAGCGGTGAGTTCCGATTCCAGGACCCCGCGGACAGTACCGGCTATTCGAATCGCTTCCTGGCGGCGATCGCTGTTTTTACGCATTTTCTGTTCATGAGATACGAATTCAGTAGCTCCGCCGAAGAACAACAAAATACTGAGTGGAAGCAGTATGATCCAGAACAGGTTGCTAAACTTTGCAGCGCCGCTTTGAAGGGCGTTTGTATCGTGTTTGGTTCTCAAAACGTCTGTTCCTTGGTTGATTTGTCTTTGAAGGGAAGGTTAATGCCAAAGCCTATTGAGAACGAATGTAATACGTCGCGAGCGGCCGCAAAATCAAAATTCTTTAGATGATTTATTATCAACTCGATGTCCTTTACAGGCAGGCTCGCCAACTCAACTATATTTTCATCACAGATATCGCTCTGCTTCTGCATCCCAAGAATTCTCCATAAATGGGGCAAAATGGGCGACTTGACATTACCGCTGTAACGTTCAACTTTGTGTACTGGTGTTAATGCAATGCCCCCTGCTATTCTACACGATTAAGTAGCGACTAATTCTTACGAATTCTTACGATATCAGGGAAAAGGACCGTAGCTGCGAATGGATCGACATGGAAGGTCTTTTTAAGGGATGTTTTGCCGCAAATATACTGTGAAGGTACTTCCTTGCGACGGGACACTGATACAGGAAATCGTTCCGGAATGCAATTCGGCAATATGCCGTGCCAAGTGAAGTCCAAGGCCGAGTCCGCCAACACCGCTTATCGCATTTCCACGGTAATATGGGTCAAAGGCTCTGTCTATTTGCTCGTTAGTCATGCCTGCTCCGCAATCGCTGATATCAATAGACAGTTGCCCTGTACCATGAAGCAGGACCCGAAGTGATATATTTCCACCGTTTGGTGAATATTTCACGGCATTATCCAGCAGGATGCCGATAAGTAACTCTATCAGCATCGGGTCACAAGAAAATATAATTGGAGAATCCGCCATGTCACATATTATCTGGTGCTTTTGTGTTGTCATCTGAACGTGAGAGACCGTAGATCTGATGAGATCGCAGATATCGGCCGATATATAATCAGGCAGTACACCTCCCGTTACCAATCGGTCGTGTGTGAGGCACCTGTTTAGTAAGCTGGAGAGACGGCGTGTTGCTGTGCGGATAGCTTCCGTATTGAGCATTACCTGATCTTTGTCTTCGCTGATAAGGGGGATAATCTGGGCGGTGCTGTCAATTATTGCCAATGGAGTTCGCAGTTCATGAGAAACAAGCCGTAAAAATTGCCTTTGATTCGTCACTGTTTGATGTTCCTGGGAAAGAGCTGTTTCAAGAGAGTATTTTTCTTGTCTGGCCCGTACAACCTGATTCAATACGGCTATATTGAAAACTATTATGTGAATAAACGTGCCTGCCAACATAAAATGCGGAGTAAATACGTTGTACGGAACAATACCTATAAGCGCAAGAATATTATAAAATGCCGCCAGTAATAGTGCCCCAAATGCCGACAGGTACAGACCGGTTTCGGAGACGTGCCGGATAAGCTTGATGCAAACAATGATATTGATACATATGGCTAACAATAGTAATTTGAGGATTGGAATCTTAATTTGATCGTAGAAACCGCTTAACGCGAGTGCACTTCCTATACCTGTGCAAAGATAACAAAAGGTTCGGTAGACGGTATCAAATCGCGGTAGTCTGTTGCGGAGGTCAAGCATCTTGGATAACAATACGGCATTAAAAGTCAGCAGCAACAGGTTGTTGATGCGAACTGCGATATTTTGAGGCGCAGTTACATCCATCCAGAACAACTGGTGAGCATAGCCGTAACTGTCCAAAAAATTGTAGGTCAGGGAAAGTACGTACAGTGTGTAATAGAAATAGAGAGAATCCCGCAGGCGAATCCAATACAACAAACTGATTATGATTGTCAGCAAGACAACGCCACATAAATTCCGTGTGCAACTGCTTCACGTAGAACCATTTTGTTTAGAAAATCAGCCTGCCAGAAAACGGGGTTAATAACAATCGTGCGAGATGAAACTACCTTTACATAATAGGTTTGTGATTGATCTGGCGGTACGTTGATTTTATAGTGGTCTAACCGGTACGAATCTTCTCTCTTTGAAAAGGGTTGGAATGTCCCGCCGGTTCTCACATCAAAGTTATTATTACCCGTCGGCACATAGAGTTGAAGCCGCTCGTTGAAAGCCGGAGCAACTTCCAATATCCAGGCAGATGGTGAGTCGGCAGGGCGCGTAACAACAAATCGAATCCAGACAGCGCCATGCTTTATGAAGCCCGCTGACAGTACCCCTTGTACCGGCAAAAACTTATTTTTGTATTCTGAAGAGACTATATCCTGTATGGATAAGGTCCCCCCTTCATCCTTTAAAACTTCCATGTAACCGATTAAAGGAATACGTCCTTGCGCAGCGGTCAGAAGAAGTGGCTTACAGCATGCGAACTGGGGAGGGATACCGAATACCCATAATAATGATAACAGAGTGATCAGAGCAGATCTCTTTTGAACAATACCCATAATCAGTTTTCGTTTAAAAACGTATAGCCACTGCTGTAACGGGTTTGAATCGGAAGGGGTGACAATGGGTCAGACGCGATAACCTTTGAACGAAGTCGGCTGATCATAACGTCAAGACGTGGATAGAAACTGATCTCGTTTGGAAGTTCGAGGACATCAAGAATCGTCGCTCGGGGGACATCCGTCCCAATATTTAAAAGAAAAAACTTCATCAAGGTACGCTCTTTGGCGTTAAGTCTGATGCTGATTTTTTTTGGGGTAATCAAAGAAGAAGATTCCATATCAAGGTGCCATCCCGACTTGGATGTTTGAGAAAGTCTTCGTCCAATGCTTCTGATTGCTGCAGCGAGCTCCTTAATATCCACGGGTTTAACAAAATAGACATCAGCTCCGCTCTCAAAACCGATTATACGGTCCTCGGTCATGCCACGTGCGGTTACAATGATCAGTCCGGTGTTTGGCCACTTCCGTAACCTTTTGGCAATTTCAATTCCGTCTTCTCCGGGCAGGCCGAGATCCAGAACGATTACATCGACCGAATTTTGCGCCAGGACAGAATCAAGGCCAACGCCATCAGCCACACCTGTCACCTCTAATCCGCAATGCGTCAGCCCGATAATAAGATTTTCCAACAATTTTGGTTCGTCCTCAACGACCAAAACTCTCAGTGAATGTGCTGAACTAGATGTCATGACGAGATATACTCAGATCTCGCGTACGTGTACTGTCAGAAGATTGCTCATGAGATAACACCTCCGGCTAAAGTTTGAATTGCCGTACAAGCCGCTGCAACTCTTCCGCATTGCCGTTAAGATGCGCCGCGGCCATGGCGGATTCCTGAGCGTCATGTGATGTTTGCTGTACAATCCCGGTTATTTGCTGCATGTTGCGGGAAATATCTGTGGTTGTGGCGGTCTGTTCTTCTGCTGCGGTGGCAATCTGGCTGACCTGCATGGCAACATTGTGTACCTGTTGCAAAATGTCCTGAAGCGCCTCTCCGGACTTTGCCGCCTCGGATGTGCCTGTTTCCACCTGACGCACACCCTGTTCCATGACGGCAACGGCCTCTCCTGTTTCATGCTGGATGGCCTTGATCATTTCACTGATCTCTCTGGTGGCACGGGTAGTGCGTTCCGCCAGAGCACGCACTTCATCGGCAACCACGGCAAAACCACGCCCCTGCTCGCCTGCCCTGGCGGCCTCAATAGCGGCATTCAATGCCAGCAGGTTGGTCTGATCGGCAATATCTTCAATGGTGCCGATAATGGCGCCAATCTGGTCGGAACGCTCCCCCAGTTTTTCCACCGTTCGGGCCGATTCCTTAACTTTTGTCGCAATCTGTTCCATAATAGCAACCGTTCCCGCAACAACTTCCGCTCCGTTTCCGACTGATTTCGAGGCATGTTGCGCCCCCTCTGACGCCAACTGGCAGTTATGAGCAATACCTCTGGAAGTTGCCGACATCTCTTCATCGGCTGCAGCTACCGTTGCCGACTGCGCAACAACCTCTTCAGCTCCTGTGGCGATTCGCTCGGCGATGGATTTGACCTGTGACGCTGAGGCGGAAACATCTTGTGACGCAGCGCCAATCTTGCCTAACAGGGATTTCAGTGAATACGCCATTCGTTGTATTCCCTGCGAAAGCTGTTCGACCTCATCGGCTGATTTATGATGATTTTCAGCGTCATTAAAGCCGACATTTCTGAAATCACCGGATGCCAGCAGTTCCGTTGCCGCTACTGCCGCCTGCAACGGCATGGAAATCCAGCGTTTGACAATGATCATAAACAGTGCCACAAGGGCAATAACAACCAGCAGCGTTGCTCCTATCATGGCATTGCGCAATACTTTTGCCTCGTCATTCAGTTCATCCATATATGAACCACCGGCAATGATCCAGTTCCATTCCTTGAAATGCTGGAAAGCAACCATTTTTTCCCTTGGTGAAGTTTCATTGGCCTCTTTGTTAAACCATGGATAACGAATGATCCCTTCCTTGCGCTTGAGTATTTCTCTAATAAACTCCCGGCCATCAGCATCCTTGGAATCGATAATATTGGTGCCTTCCTTGGCGGGATGAATGATCAGCTTTCCGGCGTCTTTTCCTTCTTTTGCGTCAAGTACGTAATAGTAGCCCGTCTGACCGATCTTGATGCTGCGGATTTTTTCTTTCAGAACCGTGAAGCCATCCGTAAAATCGAAGCCGATAAAAAGAACGCTGATAACATTTCCGCCCGCATCTTTAACAGGTTGATATTTGGTCATGTAATCCTTGCCGAACAGCGTCGCCTTTCCGGTAAATGCTTCCCCTTTAAGCAACCCCTGATATGCCGGGTGAGTCCTGTCCAGAGCAGTGCCGATTGCCCGGTTGCCATCCTCTTTTTTCAGCGAGGTGCTGATGCGGATAAAGTCATCACCGGAACGCACAAAAACCGTTCCCACGGCATTGGTCATACTGGTAAATTTATCCACAATTTCAGTATTCAGATTGAGTGTGATCGTACCATTGGTAAGGAGAGGAGTTTGCTTCTCCCCGATGGCAACTGTCTTTGCCGGATCAAGTCTGAACGCGCCCGGAAAATAGCTGCTGAAAACGGAATTCATTTTACCGGCGCTGTCCGAAAGAGCGGCATGATACGATGACATGACACTGCACAGCAAAGATACCTGTTGTGTCAGATTCCGTAAGGTTTGTTTTTCCAGTCGTTTTGTCAGAAACATGGTCAGCGTCTGGGTAAACAACGCCATTACAACAACTATCAGCAGAGCCTGAAGTAATGAAAGGCGGACACCGAGTGAATATTTTGCCGGTTTTTTCATGCAGACATCTCCTTAGGCGCTTACTTACGAAATCTTCGTGTCAAGTTGGCTGTTATGCCCAATGACGTAACTCAAGCTTGGTAGAAGTTATTACCGGTAATGAAGTAATGAAAGTGTCTTTGTTGAGGATAGTAATATGACGTACACTATGAAAGAAGCGGGCATCATGCCCGATTTTGAAGTCAAAGAGGTGCAACTGCCCAGAAACAGAAAAAACGGATGCTGGGAAAATTTTTGAAATCACCTCTGTTGGCAACAAAAAAGGCGCCCACAAGCATGCTCCGTGTGTAGCATTTTGTGTAGCGCCAGGTTTTCGCTTCTAATAAGTTTACTCAAAGCATATTTATTAAATGGTGCCGAAGGCGAGACTCGAACTCGCATGGGCGGTTGCCCGCCACCCCCTCAAGATGGTGTGTCTACCAATTCCACCACTTCGGCATCTGAGTTTTCCTATTTAGCATACTATGTCCGGATAATCAATCTATTTTTTCTGTGCCGGTGCAACCGGAGCCGCTGGTGCTGCGGGGGCTACGGGCGCTGGTGCGGAAGCCCCCTTCTGAGGAGCGGGTGCAGTTGCCGGTACTTGAACAGGAGCCGCTTTCCCTTTGCCGGCCATTAAAGAAGACGATGACGGCTGGCCGGAAATATAAGCCAGGGTCAGTGAAGTCAACATAAAAATTACTGCTGCGCTGGTCGTTAACTTACTTAAAAAAGAAGTTCCGCCTCCTGCCCCAAAAACGGACTGGCTTCCGCTGCTACCAAACGATGCCCCCATTTCGGCACCTTTTCCGGATTGCAGCAATACGACACCAATCAAGAACAGACTAACAAGTACATGTAAAATCGTAAGAGCAATTAACATACCAGATCCCCTAGCAATGTATTAAAGAGGAGCTTTATAACACAGAGTCATAAATACTGTAAAGTTTTAAATCCAAATCCAAACGAAAACAGGACATTCCGACGTAAATCAGGCGTTAAAGGACGCTATTGCCGCAAAAGAGTCGGCCTTGAGGCTCGCTCCGCCGACAAGTGCGCCATCTATATCGGGCTGGGCCATCAAACCCTTAACGTTGTCCGGTTTCACGCTGCCGCCATAGAGAATACGCATGGCATCCGCAACCGGTTGATTAAACGTTTTGGCAATCAACTGGCGGATGAACGTATGAACCTCCTGAGCCTGGGCATCAGTGGCTGTCTTACCGGTTCCGATTGCCCACACCGGCTCATAGGCGATAACGATATGAGGAGCGGCATCTGCTGTAATTCCTGCCAATCCGCCCTGAATCTGTGTTTCTATAACCGAAAAGGTCTGCTCCGACTCTCTCTCGGCCAACGATTCCCCAACGCAAACGATGGCGCATAATCCGGCCGCAATAGCCGCCCTGGTTTTCTTATTGACGGTCACATCGGTCTCACCGAAATATTGACGCCGCTCCGAATGCCCAATAATAACATGACTACAGCCGGCATCTTTCAATAACGCCGGCGCCACTTCTCCCGTGAAGGCCCCCTCTTCTTCCCAATAGCAGTCCTGGGCTGCGAGCATGACATTTGAACCTTGAAGAACATCGTTGACACGGCTCAACGCCGTGAATACCGGCGCGACAACAATTTCCACGCCCTGATTATTTGCGACAAGCGATTTAAGCTCTTGTACCATAGCCACTGATTCGCCGATTGTTTTAAAAAGCTTCCAGTTTCCCGCTATTACCGGTATTCGCATTGAATTTCCCCTTATTTTCCTGAGACTTCAAGCGCATTAACGCCTGGCAGTATCTTTCCTTCCAACAGTTCCAGAAATGCCCCGCCACCGGTTGATATGTAGCTGACACGGTTTTCAACCCCAGCCTTACGCACAGCGGAATCGGTGTCGCCTCCGCCGATGATGGTTGTGGCAAAACAATTGGCAACAGCCTCCGCAATCGCATACGTCCCCCGACAGAAAGCATCCATTTCAAAAACACCCATCGGACCGTTCCAGATAACGGTTTTAGCGTCACGCAGCGTTTCGGCAAACAGGGTTGTCGTTGCCGGCCCGATATCAAGTGCCATCCAGCCAGCCGGGATTTCCTGGGCAGTGGTGATAAAATTGGTTGCAGTGGCCTCAAAAGCGTTGGCAACGACACAATCCACCGGCAGATAGAACATGACCCCTTTGGCGCGCGCCGTATCCATGATTGCGCGCGCTGTCGGAATCAACTCATCCTCAACAAGCGACTTACCGACGTTGTAACCCATGGCCTTCAGGAAGGTGAATGCCATCCCTCCGCCGATAACGACCTTATCCACCTTGTTGATGAGCGTTTCAAGAACCTCAAGCTTACCGGACACCTTGGCTCCTCCCAATATCGCGACCAACGGCCTGACCGGATTCTGCATGGCTTTGTCAAAAAAAGTCATTTCGTTTCTCATCAGAAAGCCGGCTGCAATAACCGGTATTTTCCTGGTAATGGCTTCAACCGACGCATGCGCCCGGTGCGACACCGCAAAGGCGTCATTGACGTAAATTTCGCAGCCATTGGCCAGCTTTTCAGCAAAGTCGGGGTCGTTTTTTTCCTCGCCGGGGTAATAACGGACGTTTTCAAGCATGACCGCCTCACCCGGCTGCAAGGCATTTACAATCGCATCCACATCCGGACCGAAACAGTCAGGCGCCTGGATCACCGGCTTGCCAAGCAGCTCGGAAAGACGTACCGTGGCGGGGGCCATGCTGTATTTGGCTTTTTTCTCCCCTTTGGGACGACCGAGATGAGAGGCCAGAACAACTTTGGCGCCCTGTTCCAGAGCGTATTTTATCGTAGGTACCGCGCCGACAATACGGGTATCCTCGGTAATCACCCCCGCATCATCCTGAGGCACGTTGAAATCGACCCGAATGAATACCTTTTTCCCCATCAAATCCTTAATTTCATCGATATAATGAATCGACACAGTTCACCTCCTGGTAATTATATATTCGTTCTCGTAAGCGGCAAAAAAAGAGGGGGGAAGACCCCCCTCATTTATTACAAACACACTTAGTATTACGATTTGGAAGCAATCAGACGGAAAAGATCGACCACCCGGTTTGAAAATCCGCATTCGTTATCGTACCAGGAAAGCACCTTAACCATGGTGTCGCCAATCACTTTTGTACACGAGGCATCAACGATTGATGACAGCGGATTACCATTGAAATCAATCGAAACGAGTGGCGCCACTTCAAAGCCTAAAATACCTTTGAGTGCTCCTTCGGATGCAGCCTTAAGGGCGGCGTTCACCGCAACGGCATCCGCCTTGTTCGCCAGCGTCACGACCAGGTCAACAACCGAGACATTCGGAGTCGGCACACGAATGGCCATGCCGTCCAGTTTGCCTTTCAGCTCCGGCAGGACGAGAGCAACCGCTTTGGCGGCTCCGGTAGTCGTCGGAATCATTGACATGGCGGCAGCTCTGGCGCGGCGCAAATCCTTGTGCGGCAGATCAAGGATATTCTGATCATTTGTATAAGAGTGAACCGTCGTTACCAATCCCCTCTCGATACCGAACGTGTCATGAAGAACTTTTGCAACCGGAGCAAGACAATTGGTTGTACACGAAGCATTGGAAATAATGACATGTTTTTGGTGGTCATACAGATGGTCATTGACACCCATAACAATCGTTATGTCTTCGTTGGTAGCCGGTGCTGAAATTACAACTTTTCCGGCGCCCGCCTGGATGTGCATTTCAGCTTTTTCTTTGGAGGTAAAAATACCGGTTGATTCAAGCACAACGTCGATCTTGTCCTCTTTCCAGGGAAGGTCGGCTGGATTCCGTACGGCATATATTTTTATTGCTTTGCCGTTTACGATCAGCTGACTATCTTTTGCTTCAACCGTACCGGGAAAAGTGCCATGTACCGAATCATACTTGAAAAGATGGGCCAAGGTAGTAGCATCGGTAAGATCATTAATCGCTACAAACTCAATGTTTTCATCTTTGCTTGCAGCTCTCAGCACCATTCTTCCTATCCTGCCAAATCCATTGATTGCGACTCGTAACGCCATTTCTGCCTCCTTAGAATTGTAATGATTTCCCGTACTCGCACCAACAAGGTAAAAGCAATTCAAATAATAGAGTATAATAACGAATCGTCAACCATATTTAAGCATGATATTTAAAAATAATTTCCAGGCGTACCCTGTCCTCTTTGGCATAGCTTGACATACTCTCACAGTTCGGTACAAAATGGCTGCATTAACGCAAAGCTATGGGGAACAGGTCTACTTTATCCATGATCATTTTATCGAACGGCATACGGACAGAGGCGGTTATCTTTGATTTTGACGGAATTATTGTCGATACGGAACCGCTTCATTATGCGGCATTCCAGCGGACATTGGAGCCGCTCGGACTGCGTTTCACCTGGCAGGAATACATTGAAACCTACATCGGCTACGATGACAGAGATGCGTTCAGACATGCCTTTTCATCGAAAGGGGCCGTACTCGGCCAGGGTGAATTACCCGCCTTGATCCAACGGAAAGCCGGTTACTTCAATGAGGTTATCGAGGCGGGCGTTGCTCCGTATCCTGGCGTACTGGATCTCGTATATCGGCTGAAAGCGGACAAAATTCCGCTGGCAATATGCAGTGGGGCCTTGCGGAGTGACATCGATCCTATCTTGAGCATGCTCGGCATCGCAGACTGTTTTGATGTTATCGTAACCGCCGACGAAGTTGCTGCGAGCAAGCCGGAGCCGGAATGTTATCAACTTGCCTTCCGGCGATTACAAGCCGCCCATCAGAACAATTTCTCAATTAACGCGACAATTGCCATAGAAGATACGCCGGCAGGAATAATCGCTGCAAAAAATGCCGGTTTGATGGTTTGTGCCGTCACCAACAGCTACCCGGCCGAAAGACTGGACCAGGCAACATTTGTAACAGACTCTCTCTTGTCGTTTCTGTAAAGACAACATTGGTACATCGCGCCGCACCGGCGTTTTTTCTGAATTGCCCTCTTCGCTCAACCTTGACCGAAGCCGCTATTCCTGCTATTAAGGTATTTTCTTTTCTGCGGCACTGAATTCACACTCCAACTCCGGAGGTACCTGCGTGACATTTCAAGATCTTATCCTCTCCCTGCAAGGCTATTGGGCCAAACAGGGATGTATTATCCAGCAACCGTACGATACGGAAAAAGGCGCGGGTACGTTCAATCCTGCCACCTTTCTGCGCGTACTCGGCCCCGAGCCATGGAACGTAGCCTACGTCGAGCCTTCCCGTCGCCCCACCGATGGCCGCTACGGAGAAAATCCCAACCGACTGCAGCACTATTACCAGTTTCAGGTCATCATGAAGCCCTCACCGCTCAATATCCTCGACCTGTACCTGGACTCACTCCGCTCCTTCGGACTTGATCCTGCCAGGCATGATATCCGTTTTGTCGAAGATGACTGGGAATCTCCGACACTGGGAGCCTGGGGCCTTGGCTGGGAAGTCTGGCTGGACGGGATGGAGATCACCCAGTTCACCTACTTCCAACAGGCGGGCGGCATCGACCTGAAACCGATTCCATCCGAGATCACCTATGGATGCGAACGCATCGCCATGTATCTTCAAGGTGTCGATAACGTGTATGACCTGGAATGGGTCAAAGGAATTAAATACGGCGATATCCATCATGAAAGCGAGGTCGAATTTTCCCGCCATAATTTTGAGGAAGCGGATGTAGACATGCTGTTACAACTTTTTTCCATGTACGAAAAAGAATGTTTGCGTCTGGTTGAAAAAGATCTGGTACTGCCCGCCTACGATTACGTTATGAAGTGTTCCCACACCTTCAACCTGCTGGATGCCCGCGGGGCTATTTCGGTTACCGAACGCGCCTCCTACATCGGCCGTGTTCGCGGCGTAGCCCGAGTCTGCGCCGAAGGATACCTGCGGATGCGTGAACGTTTGGGCTTTCCACTGTTGAAAGGGGGTATCGCCTGATGAGCACCAGAGAACTGTTCCTTGAAATCGGCTGTGAAGAGATTCCTGCCGGATTTATTCCGCGTGCTACCGCGGAAATGAAAGCCATCATCACCAAAGAGCTTGCCATTGCGCGTCTCACATTCAGCGAGATCAAAACCATGGCAACACCGCGTCGCCTGGTCCTGGTAGTGACGGGCATCCCTTCAGTGCAACCGGACGCCGAAATCACCGCTACCGGCCCGTCGCTCAAAGCAGCCTACGATGCCGATGGCAAGCCGACCAAGGCAGCTGAAGGCTTTGCCCGTGGACAGGGGGTCGATATTGCAGCGTTGCGGACCATTACCACCGACAAAGGCGAGTATCTGTTCATAAGTAAACAGGTAACCGGCCGTCCGACCTACGAACTGCTGACCGAAATTCTTCCGGCACTGGTAGCAAACATCCCTTTCAAAAAATCAATGCGCTGGGGGGATCAGGATGTGCGTTTTGCCCGTCCGATTCACTGGATCGTTGCATTATTTGACGGTACGATTGTCCCCTTCTCCTTCGGGACCATTGAAAGTGGCAAACTCTCGCGCGGACATCGGTTTATGGCAAACGTCCCCTTTCCGGTAAGCGATTTTGCCGGTTACCTGGTCGAGTGTGAACGGCATTTCGTCATTCCCGACCCTGAAAAGCGGAAGGAGATCATCCGCCGCGAAACGCACCGCCTTGCCGCAGCTGCCGGTGGACACCTGTTACCCGATGAGGAGTTGTTGGAACAGGTCACCTATCTGGTTGAATATCCGAGCGCCGTTCATGGCACATTCTCCCCGGAATTTCTCAAGGTTCCCAAAGAGGTGCTGATCACTTCAATGCGCAGCCACCAGCGCTATTTTTCGATGGTTGATGCCAACGGTGGTCTGCTGCCCGGCTTTATCACCATCAATAACACGCTGACCGAAGATCCTTCCGTGGTCGTCAAAGGAAATGAACGGGTTCTGCGTGCCCGTTTATCCGATGCCCGCTTTTTCTTCGAAGAGGACCAGAAAGTTACCCTTGATGAACGGGTTGAATCGTTACGGTCGGTGGTCTACCAGCAGAAACTTGGCACCTCCTTTGAGAAAATGGAGCGTTTTACGTTGCTGGCTGAGGGGCTCGCCAATCAGCTCAATCCCGCAGTCAGGGAACAGACCGTGCGGGCCGCCCGGCTCTGCAAAGCCGACCTGGTTTCCGGCATGGTGTGTGAATTTCCGGAAGTACAGGGAATCATGGGGCGTGAATACGCACTGCTGGAAGGTGAAAGCAGTGACGTTGCCAATGCAATCGCCGAACACTACCTGCCGACTCAAGCCGGCGGAGAGCTGCCGGCATCCGATTGCGGAGCTTTTGTGTCGATTGCCGACAAACTTGACACCATTTGCGGATGTTTCGGCGTAGGACTCATTCCGACCGGTGCGGCGGATCCGTATGCGCTCCGACGGGCAACTATCGGTATCATCGCCATCATTCTTGACAAAGGCTACCGCCTGTCGATACCTGCGCTGATAGACGACTCACTTACTCTCCTCTCTCCCAAGTTGATCCGCCCGAAAGAGTTGATAGCCGGTGAAGTCCTGGAGTTCTTTCGCGCCCGGTTTGTCAACCTGCTGGGAAGCTCGTTTGCCACTGACGTGGTGGATGCCGCAATTGCAGTCGGATTCGATGATCTGGTCGACGTCAGGGCACGTATTGCCGCATTGGCCGAATTCAAGACCCACCCTGACTTTGAACCGTTGACCGTCGCATTCAAACGTGTCGGCAACATCATCAAGGAAGGAGTTGATGCTCCGGTTGACCCGTCGCTTTTCCAGGATGATGCAGAGGGAGGGTTGTACCAGGCACTTCAATCGGTAAAAAGTTCGGCAGACGGTTTACTTTCATCCGGCGCATGGCTGGATGCACTGACCGAAATTGCGACATTACGTGGTCCGGTCGACCGGTTTTTCGACAAAGTCATGGTCATGGCGGAAGAAGCAACCGTACGCACAAACAGACTGGCTCTCCTGACAACAATTGCCCGGCTGTTCAGTAAAATTGCAGATTTTTCACGGATTGCCTGAAAAACAACAACGACGGCGCAACACCTCACCCCGTCGATCTTTTATTGATAGGAGCTCTGCCATGTCATTTACAAGCCGCATTCTAAGTGGAAATGCCACCGTAATCTTCATTACCGTGGCTGTCATGTCGATCACGAGTCCCCCTGACCACCTGCTGGTAAATCTGGGGGTCGGCTTGGCAATGCTGATCGGTTCCTCTTTGGTACTATGGTTCCTCTGCAGTAAGGCATTTACTCCGTTGACCGTTGTTACCAACGCGCTCGAAAAGGCTGCCGGCGGTGATCTCTCGGTGCGGGTTCCCAGTGAAGGCATTGGCGAAATCGCACGACTCGGCAATTCATTCAACATTATGATGGGTGACATGAATAAAGCCATGCGCCAGTTCTTTTCCGTCGCAGATACGGTTCGCGACTCGGTTGTACTGGTACGCTCCACCACCGATGCCATGGCTGCGGCTGCGGAAGATGTTGCCGTTCAGGCCAGTACCATCGCAACTGCCAGTGAAGAAATGTCGGCCACTTCCGGAGACATCGCCCGCAACTGCCTCTATGCCGCCGAGAGCGCCCAAAAGGCAACGGAGCAGACGCATACCGGTTCACAGCTGGTACAGAGCAGCGCCCGCCTGATGGAGAACATCGCACAGCGCGTGAATGTATCATCCCATACGGTTGAAGGACTGGGACAGCGCTCCGATCAGATCGGTGCAATCGTCAACACCATTCAGGACATCGCCGATCAAACCAATCTTCTGGCGCTGAATGCCGCCATCGAAGCGGCCCGTGCCGGAGAACAGGGGCGGGGTTTTGCAGTCGTTGCCGATGAGGTGCGAGCTTTGGCAGAGCGCACCACCAAAGCGACGAAAGAGATTGCCGCAATGATAAAAGCGATACAAAGCGAGACACAAACCGCTGTCAACTCCATGTCTGAAGGGGTGAATGAGGTTAAGCACGGCACGGCCGAGACAACCCGCTCCGGTGAGGCATTGGAAGATATCCTTAACAAGATAAATGAATTGACGGTGCAGATCAGTCAGGTTGCCACCGCAGCCGAAGAGCAGACAGCCACGACACAGGAGATCACGAACAACATCCAGATGATTACTGATGTTGTTAATCGTAATGTCCAGAATGCACACAGCACGACACAGGCAACAACAACTCTTGCCAGAGAAGTTGATAACCTTCATGAACTGGTTGGAAAATTCCGTCTGTCAAAGGCGCTTGAATGGGACGCATCATTTGCCACCGGCGTTTCGAAATATGATGAGCAGCATAAAGTTCTCTTCAACATGGTTAATGACCTTGCAGATGCCATGCAGCAAAAAAAGAGCAAAGAAGCGATCGGACGCGTATTGAACGGGCTTGCCGATTATACCGTTAATCACTTTGCCGACGAAGAGCGGAGCTTCAGCCAGTCAGGCTATCCGGAAGAGACACAGCACAAGGCGCTGCACAAAAAATTGGTAGACCAGGTAGTCGAGCTGATTGGCAAATTCAATGCCGGCGAAAATCTCATTACACAGGATGTAATCAACTTTCTGCAGGATTGGCTGATCAACCATATCAAGGGTGTCGACAAACGCTATGGCCCCCACTTGAACAAGAACGGAATCAAATGATTGCAATTATTGACTACGGAATGGGCAACCTCCGTTCGGTACAAAAAGGATTTGAAAAGATCGGGAGCGAAGCGATCATCACCGATGATCCCCATGTCGTCCTCCATGCCGACAGAATCGTCCTGCCCGGTGTCGGAGCTTTTCGCGACTGTATGCGCAACCTTGAGGAGGCAGGCTTTGTCGAACCGATCCTCAAGGTGATTGCCGAAGGAAGGCCGTTTCTGGGGATCTGTGTCGGGATGCAACTGTTGTTCAGCGATAGCGTGGAGTTTGGCCATTATAAAGGGCTTGACATCATACCGGGCCATGTTCTCCGCTTTCCCGACCGGATGGTGGTAGCCGGTGAAAAATTGAAAGTTCCGCAGATGGGGTGGAATCAGCTTTCGCTCCGAAACAGTCCGCCACTCTTTGATGGTATCGATAACGGCAGTAATGTTTACTTCGTCCATTCCTATTATGCGGCGCCGGATGACAGCAGTGTCATAGCCACGACGACAGACTACGGGATTGAATTTTGCTCGTCTGTCTGGAAAGACAATGTCGTCGCCACGCAGTTCCACCCGGAAAAATCGCAGGCGGTCGGCCTGCGGATACTTAAGAATTTTGCGGAGTTAAAATGATCGTAATACCCGCCATTGATTTGAAGGAAGGAAAATGCGTCCGCCTGGAGCAGGGGCTGATGGAAAAAGATACCATTTTTTGCGACAACCCGGGTACACAGGCTCGCGACTGGGAACAACAGGGGGCCGAATTGTTGCATATCGTGGACCTTGATGGTGCTTTTGCCGGACAGCCGAAGAACAGGGATGCCATTGAAGCGATCCTGAAAAGCATCTCCATCCCCGCTCAACTGGGTGGTGGCATTCGCGACCTTGCCACCATCGAGGCGTATCTGTCACTGGGGCTCTCCCGCGTAATCATCGGTACTGCTGCCCAGCGAAATCCCGAACTGGTACGAGAAGCATGTGCCACATTTCCGGGGCGGATTGTCGTCGGCATCGACGCCAAAAACGGCATGGTTGCAGTGCAGGGGTGGGCCGAACTGACCGACAGTACGGCCGTAGAACTGGCTCGGAAATTTGAGGATTTCGGAGTAGCCGCAATAATCTACACAGATATCGCTCGGGACGGAATGTTGCAGGGTCCAAACCTTGAAGCAACCAAGGCCCTGGCCGAAGCGGTTTCGATTCCAATTATTGCATCGGGTGGCGTCTCAAGCCTGAGTGATATCGAAAATCTGATGGCAATTGAATCTTGCGGCGTTACGGGTGTCATTACCGGCAAGGCAATTTATACCGGAGCGATCAGACTGAGCGAAGCGATCTCACTGACCAGGGGACAAAACCGGAAATGTTGACCAAGCGAATTATTCCCTGTCTTGATGTAAAAGGTGGCCGGGTCGTCAAAGGAGTGCAGTTTCTGGAATTGCGCGACGCGGGAGATCCGGTTGAAATTGCCGAAATGTATGATCAACAGGGTGCGGACGAGCTTACCTTTCTGGACATTACCGCTTCCAGCGACGACCGCGATATCATTATCGACGTAGTCAAACGGACAGCCGAGCGGGTATTCATGCCGCTGACCGTGGGTGGTGGTATCCGCTCTGTTGAAGATATCCGTCGTCTTCTCAACGCCGGCGCGGATAAAACATCGATCAACACGGCGGCGGTTGACCGCCCTGAGTTCGTGCGCGAGGCCGCTGAACGCTTCGGATCTCAATGTACGGTGGTTGCCATTGATGCCCGCCGGATACCGGGCGAAAAACGGTGGCAGGTATATACCCATGGCGGGCGCAAACCGACCGGCCTCGATGTCGTCGAGTGGGCCGCCAGAATGGAAGCGTACGGTTCAGGGGAGATTCTTCTTACCAGTATGGATTGTGACGGCACAAAGGACGGCTACGATCTGGAACTTACCCGTGCCGTTGTTGATGCGGTTTCCATTCCGGTCATCGCTTCCGGTGGAGTCGGCAACCTGGAACACCTCTACGACGGTTTTCAGACCGCCGGAGCAAGTGCCTGCCTTGCCGCTTCAATTTTTCACTATCGGGAGTATACCATCGGACAGGCAAAGGAATATCTCCGCGACAAAGGGGTAGAAGTCCGGCTATGACCAACGAAAGCGATATCCTCCAGGCTGTCTATCAGGTCATCCTTGACCGCAAAACCAATCCGGCCGACAGCTCCTATACCACTTCGCTCATGCGCGGAGGAATAGACAAAATTCTCAAGAAAATCGGTGAAGAAGCAACTGAAGTCGTCATTGCCGCCAAGGGGGGTGTACAGGACGAAATTGTCTACGAAACAACTGATCTTGTCTTCCATCTCCTCGTTCTGCTCGGGCATCAGAACATTCCTCCCGAAGCAATTTACCATGAGTTGAAGCGAAGATTTGGTACATCCGGCATTACGGAGAAGGCAGCCCGCAATGTGCCACTGGTTTCCTGACCGCTCACCTCAGGGCTATCGCATCAATTTGTAGAGCAGTTCTCCGTTTGCAGCGTGTTTAGTAAGCAAGGCATGCCACCAAACATGCTGATGAGGTAGTCTTCATCGACAGAAGCTCGATGCATTCTTCTGCTAATGCCGAGTTTGTCTGACATAGTTCTTATTAGCGTTAAGGCACATTTTCTCATGATGGAGAGGTTTTCAGCTGCTGCCTTATCCCGGATTTTGCTGTCATCTTCTTTGAAAACTACATCAAGTACCCAATGGAGACTGTTCTCAATACTCCAATGTGATCTGATAGCGTTAAGATGTCTAACCGCGTCTGGTTCCAAGCTAGAAACGTAGTAGCGACGTTCTGTCGTCACTTCGTTCTTGATGTCACGGGTGGATTCAATCATGACCAGTGTTTTTAAACCAACCCAACCGGACGTTTCTGATTCTGGCAAACGGTAGTCTGTGACTGTGCAGCATCTGGTTTCTATGCGACCATGTTCTTTTTCAACCGTTTCATGCGTGTGAATTACGTAGTCTCGCTCCCAAGAATCACGGTTACCATCAGCACTGGTTAGTTCATCAAAGAAATCCTTGACCGCGACATGGAGGTTGCCTTGATTGCCTTTCAGGGCAATCACGTAATCTGCTTTCTTTTCAACGATCTGCTTGATGTTCTTTTTCTGAAGGCCCATGGCGTCCATGGTAACAATAGCGCCTTCCAAATTCAGTGAATCAAGAAGATCAGGAACAGCGGTGATTTCATTTGATTTGCTATCTGTGACAACCTGATCAAGGATCATATTGTCGCCAGCAACAAAAGCGCTGACCACGTAACGAGTCGGCACCCCCTTGATGTTGGATTGGATGGCTTTGCCATCGATAGCAACTATTTTGCCAGAACAACCTTCATAGGCCTGAGTCACCCATTCAGCAAAGCATTTCTTGAATTGTTTGGTGTTGATCATGCCGAAAAACCGGGAAAACGTATCATGGCTTGGTGTGGCTTCAAGCCCAAATCTATCCATGAACAATCGGCTGCGGAAACTGACATGATCGGCTATTTTTACCCAGGTATCACAGCCGCAAAGCAAACCGCACAATGTCATGAATATAAGATGTTGCGCTGAATATGTGGTCATTCCAGCTTTTCTTGGATCATTGATTGCTGAAAATGCTTCCGCCATAAGAGCAAAGTCGGGTTCCATAGTCACCTCCGGAATTGGATTGATGACTATTACATCCGCAGTTTGTTTAAAAACTGTAATTTCATGGCAAACAAAAAGTTGAGCAAGCTCAGCTATGCTCTACAAATTGATGCGATAGCCCTGCTGCAATTGCCGGAAACCTTTATTTTATTGTGGAGGCGCCGTATACTGACCGGCTGGAACCATTATCCGTTAAATATCAGCTTATTAAAGCTGCACAACGAAAGCGCTGATTTTGTTCGACTGCAGTTCACGGTAAACCACCAGCCGTGACGAGGCTCCTACGCTGTAGCGCTGGATCAGAAAGCCTTCTTTCGTCTCGCTGGAAGTGCGCTTGTAATCGCTACTGCCCGCCACCTCATGCAGAGCATCCCGCATAAAAGATTCCACTATCACGTGACCCTTGGCAGCGAGAACCTGAACCGCCTTGAGTCGCCCGGCTTCACGATAGATGCGAATGTCATACTTTGCGTCCACATACCGTTCCCAAGCCGCATTCCCGACTGAAAATTTGCTGTCGCGGCCACTGACCGTAACGAACGACGGTACGGTCAAATCCGATTTGGGGACGTCCGTCATCGTTTTCTTGTTCGCCGGAGCAGGCGCCACAGGCGGCTTCACCGCAACCGGCTTCTCTGTGCGCGGCTTTGCCGGCGTGGTTGATACGGAGGACGCTGTTTTTTTCGATTGATCCGCAGGCAACGACAATTTCTGCTTCATTTTGAACAGATACCATCCACCGGTAACAGCACTCGCCATTACGAGAGCCGTAAGCAAAAAGCCGGCAAGCCGCAGGCGGGATAAGGAGGGAGTATCGGAAGATTTGCCGCCTGTCCGGAACGGAGAATCGGCCGGATGGGGCATCGCTTCCGTATTCCTGTCCACCATCGTAGCAACGGACTCGTTAACTGTTCCTGTGGGCATGGCATGAAGATCATCAATGATCTTGGCCAAAAGTTCCTGTTCCTGTTTCAACTTACTCTCAACATGACTCCGCTCGGCACGTTCAGCCTGCAAATATTCGTTGAGAACTTCAACCTGTTTGTTGAGCGCTTCGCAGGCTATTGTGACCTGGCCCAGATTCTCTTCGGCATCTTTCCTGGCGTCCCGCTCTACCTGCACCTGTTCGTTGGCAATCGCCAGTTCCCGAGTCCGTACGATAATGGTTTGTTCCAGACTGCTTTCCTGATGTTCCCAGTCGTCACGTTCAACCTGCAGCTGCTCCTTGAGTGCTTCGGCGTCGATTCCGGCCTGGCGCAACGCCTCTTCGGCTCTGCTCCGTCCGTCCGCTTCAACCTGCAGTTGCTCGTTAAGCGCTTCGGCGTCGATTGCGGCCTGACGCAACGCCTCTTCGGCCTTGCTCCGCCCGTCCGCTTCAACCTGCAGTTGCTCGTTGAGCGCTTCGGCG